>NZ_JACYGY010000002.1:805572-1105572 GCF_015221875.1 Dyadobacter subterraneus | reverse complement strand
GCAACAGAAAACTTTCTTCAAAGAAAAAGTTTCTAAGGAAAAATTCAGTGCTAAACGGCAGGCATGTTCATCTCAAAGGTGAAATTTTGTAATTTTGGACCTTAACAAAAATTTCTATTATGCCTGATTTCGATTTCAAACGTTTCCACATCCGTTCTATGAACGCTGCATCCGGAGAAGAACGCGCCGCTATTAATCAGGAATTGAAAGATCTTTATGCGTCACTTTCGGAGGAAGATAAAACTGTTTTTAACGAGCAGCTTCAAAAATTTCTCATTAGTGAAACGGCTCGCGTGAAGTCCGATTATGAATCTATTCATGGATTGAATAGTCCTAATTAATTATCTTGCCATGGGCCATTAGCGTTTAGGGTTGATGAACACAAGATGATTGCACATTGTAAATCAAAAAATATAAACTAATCTTTTGCTTAGCTTATTAATTTAGATTAGGGTCAATGGGATAATGTGCAATCGAACGGTATTCTCCGCCCATATTTTTGAGAATTTCACGCCAGAAATTTGCCGGAGGCGTCGTAAACAGAAAATCAGAAGTCGTTTGGGTGATAATCCAGGAATTCTGAGAAAGCTCGTCTTCAATTTGTCCCCCACTCCATCCTGAATAACCGATAAAAAACCGGACATCATCCGCCTTCAAAGAATTAATATTTAACAGCGTTTTCACCTGATCGAAATCGCCGCCCCAAAAAACATTGGGCATAATTTCGGCTCCTCCGGAAATTAAATCCGGTTTGCGGTGGATAAAATGAAGCGTATTCTTTTCAACCGGCCCGCCTAAATGCAAAGGAATATCCTGATAAATAGTATCATCCAGCACATCTCCCAAGTACAAGTCTGTCACCTGGTTAAGTACAAAACCAAAACTTCCTTGTCCGTTGTATTCACATAACAGAATAACGCCACGCTCAAAATTTGGATCTCCCAAATAGGGCTTGGCAATCAATAGGGAACCTTTAGATAGATTTTCTGTCATGGCCATATTCTGTTAATTTAATTAATTAAAAAACGAAATATATTTATTTTTAAGTAACATTACCCAAGTTTTATATTCTCGTTGATTAACGAAAAAAGGGAATTTTAATTAGAAAAACGAATATATAATCATTTAAATATGGCACTGATCAGATCGGTTCGCGGAAATCATCCTGAGTTTGGAGAAAATTGCTGGCTGGCAGAAAATGCCTCCGTCGTTGGAGATGTTGTGATGGGCGAACACTGTACCATTTGGTTTAATGCGGTGGTGCGTGGTGATGTTAACAGCATCCGGATTGGCAAGTATTCCAATGTTCAGGATGGGGCGGTCATTCATTGTACCTATCAAAAAAATGGTACCTATATCGGGGATTATGTTTCTATCGCGCACAATGCAATTGTACATGGCTGCATCATTGAGGATCATGTCTTAATTGGAATGGGATCGATAGTGATGGATGGCGCAGTGATTGGAACAGGTTCCATTATTGCTGCCGGAGCTATTGTTACACAAAATACAAAAGTGCCGCCGGGAACAATTTATGCTGGAAATCCAGCAAAATATTTGAAAGATGTTTCTCCTGATTTGGGAGCAATTATCGACAGAACGGCGAATAATTATATTACTTATTCGGGTTGGTTTAAGGAGGAAGAGTAAATAAACTTAATCTTCTTTTCCGATAAGGAGGTCAGGATTACTGTCTGTTTTTTTAAAAGATATTGTTCCCGTTAAGGCGGTCAGAAAAAACGCTTGAACAAGAGTTGCCCAAAACCAATAAGTGTTTGGATTGAAACTTTCCCGGCCGTGAATTGCCATTAAGCCTAATGTCAGTATAACAGATAAACCAATGTTGAAATTGCGCTGTTTCTTGTTATAATAAATTTTCATAGTGTGTCTTTTTTAATACTCAATTAAAAAAGTTCTACTCCTCAACCATTCCCTTTCTCGCATTAAAATATCCTTTGATTACGGTGAAAGTCGTAATTGCTAAAAAGAACAAAATGATATAGTGAACGTAGTCAACAATCCACGGAAAACGCTCACCAAATAAAAATCCGCCACCGGTAAGCGCACCAATCCAGACTGCTCCACCGATTACATTATTCAACAGAAAAGCAGGAAATGACATTTTCGCAACGCCGGCCAGAATCGGTGCAAAAGTCCTGACTATTGGTAAAAACCGGCTTACAATTAACGTCCGGCTGCCATATTTATCAAAATATTTCCGGGTAGTTTCCAAGTGTTTTTTCTTGAAGAAGAAAGAATCTGGTCTGTTTTCAAACATATCACCAAAATATTTCCCGAAGATATATCCTGTAAATGAACCCAGAACAGCCGCAGCAAACATACACAACAATAAAATTCCTATTGGTACCTGCAAAATACCTGTTCCGCAAAAAACGCCTGCCAGAAATACCAGATAATCTCCCGGAAGAAAAAACGCAAAGAAAAGTCCGTTTTCTGCAAAGACAATAAAAGTAATAACAAGCAAGCCGCCGGTCCGGATTAACTCTTCCGAATTGAGCAGGTACTGGAAAAATTCTACAATTGAATTCATAGGGTTTTACTCTAAGTATCCATTATTTTTAAGATAATGGATAACTGTATTAACGAAATGGCGGGCTTTATTTAATGTTTCCAAGGCTTCTTCATTATTAATTTCAGAATCGATATCATAATCACCCATTTGACGCTGATTAAATGTTGCTACCAAAATTGTATTCATTTCTTTTGTAAACTCCCTAGTAAAAATGAATAATTCATTAAACTTTATATGCGCTCCTTTGTGTGATTTTGAAGACACATTTTTAGTTTCTAAAAGAGCTATCAAGCAATACTAGAGCACATAGTAATAACGTTGACAGTCGCAGAATAAAGGCCCCCTTCCAGATTATTAACCGCATTATCAATATTATTCTCAGCTTTTGGTATGATTGAATTAATATCACTCATATTTCAATTCCCTCTGAACGAATATTTCGAAAAAGTGGCATCGTGCTATCTTCAAATTTTCTCCTACTTGTTGGAACAACACTAAATACCTTATGGTAATGGCTTAAAAATTCCCCCAATACAGGGGAAATTTTTGATATTTCAGTTAAGGGACGAACTTCATCCTTATTTAAAACAACCAGGAAATCAACATCAGAATCATCACGAAAGTCATTTCTGGCAAATGAACCGAACAAAATCACTTTGTACAGCAAGTCACCATACAAAGTTTTCATCTCATCTTTAAATTCTTTTGAAACCGTTTTGATATTCATGACAATCGCTGATTATCTTTTTCAAAATTAAACATTTTCCGACAGTTCCAGCCAGCGCATTTCTTTGTCAGATTGTGTCTGTGTTATTTCTTCAATTTGCATTGCCCAGGAAGTAACTTCCACATGAGAGCCGCCATTTTCCAATTTTTCAAGCAATTGCGCTTTTTTCTTTTCCAATGAAGCCATTTCACTTTCTAATGTTTCCAGCTCGCGCTGTTCTTTAAAACTTAATTTTTTCTTTGGAACTGCTGGTGCTGCTACTACTTCTTTAACAGGAGCCGGCGCTTGCACATTACTTTTTCCGGAAGCCAAACTTTTCTTTTCCGCTTCCTGCTCATCCTGATATTCACGAAGCTCCGTATAATTTCCAGGGAAATCGCTGATTCTTCCTTCTCCTTCAAAAACAAAAATATGTTCAACCAAACGATCCAGGAAGTACCTGTCGTGTGATACGATCATAATACAACCCGGGAAATTCATTAAGAATTCTTCCAGCACATTCAAACTCGCAATGTCCAAATCATTCGTTGGCTCATCCAGAATCAGGAAGTTTGGCTGTTTTATTAATGTCAGAAGAAGCTGAAGTCTCTTCTTTTCTCCTCCACTCAACTTCGCAATAAAATCATACTGTTTTGATGGAGAAAATAAAAACGCCTGCAACAAATGGCCAACCGTAACTGTTTCACCCGTTCCAAGCTGTACAACTTCCGCGACATCTTTAACAATATCAATAACCCGTTGGGTTTCATCAAAAACCAGATCCGTTTGTTTGTAATAACCAAACTGAACTGTTTCACCTTTTACAATTTGTCCGCTGTCAGGTTCCAGTTCGCCGGTAATCATGTTCAGCAAAGTGGATTTCCCCATACCATTCTGACCAACAATCCCGATTCGGTCACCTTTGCGGAATGTATATTCAAAGTTTTTGATCAGCTGACGATCACCAAATCCTTTGCTGACATTTTCCATTTCAATGATCTTGCTTCCCAAACGCGCTGTGCGTACGTTAAGCTCCATCTGTGTATCGAATTTTTTCTGGCTTGCTTTCTCTTTTAGTTCTTCAAAAGCATCCACCCGGTATTTTGCTTTTGTACCACGCGCTTTCGGCTGACGTCTGATCCAGTCCAATTCCTTACGCATCAGGTTCCTTGCCTTGTCAATTCCTGCTGCCTCTACTTCTTCCCTTTCTGCTTTCTTTTCAAGGAAATAAGAATAATTTCCCTTGTATGCATAGGCCGAACCATGATCAAGTTCCAGAACCTGGTTACAAACCGTGTCAAGGAAATACCTGTCGTGGGTTACAACCAGAAGCGTAGTATTTTGTGTATTCAAATATTTTTCAAGCCATTCAACCGTATCAAGATCCAAATGGTTGGTTGGCTCATCCAGAATTAGCAACTCAGGATCTTCCAATAAGATTTTGGCAAGCGCTACACGTTTTTTCTGTCCACCGGACAAATTTCCGTACAAATTTTCGGTGTCATGGATTCCCAATCTTCCCAAAACCTCTTTCGCTTTGTACTCAAAATCCCAGGCCTTGTACGTGTCCATATCTTCCATGGCTGTCGCCAAGGCATCATGGTCGTCCGTCTCAATAGCATGTTCGTATTTCTTTACAGCAATTGCAACAGGATTGTTTGATGAAAAGATAACTTCCAAAACCGGGAGCGCAGGATCAAAAGACGGACTCTGATCAAGATATCCCACGCGAATATCCTTCCGAAGACTAACCGATCCTTCTTGTGGGGGAATTTTGCCCGTCAAAATATTTAGGAACGTCGTTTTTCCAGTACCGTTTGTTCCGATAAGTGCCACTTTATCACCGCGACTAATCCCGAAACTGATATTTTTAAAAAGCCACCGGTCTCCAAATGACTTCGCAATATTTTCTGCTGAAAGGTAATTCATAGGTAAATTTTGGATTCAATTACTACAAAGGTAGGATAGATATTAAAGAAGAAAGAAAAAATTCGTTTTCATAGGGTAAATACCATAATATTGCTACTTATTCTTTGTTATATGGTTCAATGAGAACACATTTTAAAAAATTATGTACAAAAAAATCCTTAACCTAATCCCCGTTTTTTTTCTTTGTTTAAATGCATCTGCGCAGGATAATTTTAAGAGTTACACACAGGTAATCGGCGGAAGCCCACAAGTTTATGACATGGTTGCTATTCCGGGCGGCGAATATACCATGGGTAGCCCAGCCACCGAAAAAGGCCGCAGACCAGATGAAGGCCCTCAGCATAAGGTTAAAATCGAACCTTTCTGGATGGGAAAAGTAGAATTGAGTTGGGACATTTATGACCTGTATGCTTTCAAAAATATGGAAAAAGAAATGGCTCTGCGTCATCCTGATCCTGAAAAAAGCGTTGCAAAAACGGATGCAAGCACACGCCCTAGTCCTCCTTACGTAGATATGTCGTTTGGAATGGGACGTGCAGGATATCCTGCTATTAACATGACACAATACGCTGCCATTCTTTTTTGCAAATGGCTGTATGAGAAAACAGGTGTTTTTTACCGTCTTCCAACCGAAGCCGAGTGGGAATATGCTTGCAGAGCGGGTTCAAAAACAGCTTATTCATTCGGAGATGATGCTTCCAAACTTGATGAATATGCCTGGTATCGTAAAAACAGCAGTTCGGCATATAAAAAAGTTGGAACAAAAAAGCCAAATGCATGGGGCTTAAATGATATGCATGGTAATGTAATGGAATGGACGCTTGACCAATATATTCCTGATTACTATGCGAAACAGCCAGCGGGAGAAAAGTTTGCTCCGGTAACAGAGCTTTATCCAACGGCAGTGCGCGGCGGATCATGGGATGATGAACCGGCAGATTTGAGAAGTGCGGCGCGTACACCTTCAAAACCCGAATGGAAAGTTTTGGATCCACAGCTTCCAAAAAGTGAGTGGTGGATGACAAGTGCATCTTTTGTAGGTTTCAGATTGGTTAGACCTGTGAAAACGCCTTCGGCAGAAGAAATCACAAAATATTACAGTCCTGCATTGATAGAAGATTATTGATATAAAACTCTTAATTTAACTTTAAAAATGGAACAAAACAGACGCGAATTCCTTAAAGCATCTGGCCTGGTTGCAGGCAGTGTTATCCTGAACCCCTTCACGGGCTACGGATTTAACAGCGCAGTGGGTGATACGATCAAAGTAGCCTTAATTGGTTGTGGCGGACGCGGAACAGGTGCAGCAGCGCAGGCGTTAAGCACAAAACAAAATGTGCAGATCGTTGCGATGGCTGATGCTTTCAAAGACAGACTTGACGAATCTTACAGAAACCTTACTGCAAAAAAATATAAAAATGCAGCAGGCGCGACAGTGGATATCAAAACAAAAGTTGACGTTCCTGAAGATCGCAAATTTGTTGGATTTGACGCTTTCAAAAAGGCGATTGCTTTAAAAGATGTGGATGTTGTTATTTTGGCAACACCTCCGGGATTCCGTCCTTCTCATTTTGAAGAAGCGGTTAAGAACAATAAGCATGTTTTTATGGAAAAACCGGTTGCAACTGATGCACCTGGTATCCGTAAAGTTTTAGCGCTTGCCGAAGAAGCTAAGAAAAAGAAATTGAACGTTGTAGTTGGTCTTCAGCGCCGTTATCAGGCTAACTACCGTGAAGCAATCAAAAGAATCCAGGATGGCGCTTTAGGTGATATTGTTGGCGGACAGGTTTACTGGGTTGGCAGCAGTCCGTGGATGAAAGAACGTCAGCCAAATCAGACTGAAATGGAATACCAAATGAGAAACTGGTATTATTTCAACTGGCTTTGCGGTGACCATATCAACGAGCAGCATGTCCATAATATTGATGTTGCAAACTGGATAAAAAATGCTTATCCTACGCAAATTCAGGGAACTGGCGGGCGAGAAGTGCGTACAGGAAAACAGTATGGCGAGATTTTTGATCACCATACCCTGGATCTTGTTTATGCTGATGGAACAACAATTTCAAGCCAATGCCGACAATTTGAAGGTACATGGAATAAAGTGGATGAAGCATTTGTAGGTACAAAAGGCCGTATTGACAGCTTTGATGGCAAGAAAACGATTTTAAAAGATTACAAGGGTGGTGTGATTTATGCGCACGACGACAAAGCCGATATCAACCCATATCAGGTTGAACACGATGAATTGTTTGATGCTGTTGCAAAAGGTGAATATAAATTTGCCGATGCAGAAAGATCTGCAAAAAGTACGATGACTGCTATTATGGGTCGTATGGCTACTTATTCAGGAAAACTGATCAAGTGGGATGAAGCTCTAAATTCAGATATCAATTTATTCCCTGACAAACTTGCATGGGATGCAAATCCAAAATTATTACCAGGAGCAGACGGTTTATATCCGGTTGCGGTTCCTGGTAAAACAGTAGTTATCTAAGTTTCTGCTGATATATTAAAAGCAATAAAGGCTGCGATTTCTCAATCGCAGCCTTTATTGCTTTCGGTCTTTTTAAGACGATTATTTTATTGTATTCCAGCTTTTTATCTGATCGCCTTTTGTCTCCACCAGCCAGACTTTGTTATTCGGAAATCTCTTCAAATATTTCTTACCCTCTTTAATTCCTGATACACTAAATGCCGTTGCCAATGCGTCCGCTTCAACTGAGGTTGGTGATATCACGGTCGTTCTTACGTGATATAAAAGACCAATCCCCGTTTTTGGATCGACGATATGAGAATATCGCTTGCCATTATATTCCAGATAACGATACGTCGGGCCAGAAGTCGCCATACCAACGTTTGCGTATTCAATGGTTTCAACTGAATCCCGTCCGGAAGAAATTACAATCTTCCACCCTTTTTCGCCGGGGGGTGCATCCATTAACGCAAGTTTTCCACCGGCATCAATCATACCGGATTTTATACCGTACCTTTTCAAAACTTTCACCGCTTCATCCGCAGCATATCCTTTTCCCAATCCGCCGATATCAAGTCGCATTCCTTTATCTTTAAGTTGGATGCTTTGCGTTTTTTTATCAAATTTAATTTTTTGATATCCTGTTTTACCAAGTGCACCTTTTATTAAATCAGTATCCGGAAAATATCCCTTTCGTGTAGCCCTACGCCATTCCTGTACAATAGGCCCAAGCGTAGCATCGAAAGCCCCATTAGTTTTTTTACTAATGTCGTCTGAAATGTAAAGAATATCAAAAAGGTCTTTGCTGACAGGAATCCATTTTTCAGTTCCTGATTGCGCTGAGACAGCATTAATCTCGCTATCGTCCCGATAGTCACTTAAAGAAGCATTAAGGTCTTCAATACGCCTAAAAGCGCTTTGAGCAGCCCGATTGGCAGTTGAATCATTATCCGAATAAATAATGATCCGGAAAGGAGATCCCATCAGTCCTTTTTCGAAAGTGTACCGTTTCTCCTGGGCAAAAGTTTGGGAAGAAAAATAGCAAAGTAAGAATAGAATCCCTATATTCGATATATAGTGCTTCCTTGAAGCGAAGTTGTTAATAAAGTGGAACGAACGATATAATCGGGTGAAACTGAATCTACTAAATGCTATTATCATCTTATCAGCAGGTCTGCTATTAATTGCCACAGGTGCATTTATAAAATCTACACATGTGCATTATAGTAATCCCGCCATGTTAAGCGGGCTTACCGTTGAATTCTTGGGAACGATCTGGCTGGTGCTAAGCCTGAACCGAAGGCGAAAAAAAAATTAAAGCTTGCTGGCCTTATTGCGCAAATAAAAATCTGCTAAAACTAAAGCTGCCATTGCTTCAACAATAGGTACGGCACGTGGTACCACACAAGGATCATGACGTCCCTTTCCTTGCACAACCGCCGGATCTCCATGTGAATCCACACTTTCCTGGTCTTGCATAATGGTTGCTACCGGCTTAAAAGCCACTTTAAAATAAATGTCTTCCCCGTTAGAAATACCACCCTGAATTCCTCCGGAATGATTTGATCTGGTATGGACTTCTCCTTTGTCGTCAACAAAAAAAGCATCATTATGTTCTGAACCCAGCATCGCGACACCGTCAAAACCACTTCCGTATTCAAAGCCTTTTACAGCATTGATACTAAGCATCGCCTTTCCAAGTTCTGCGTGTAATTTGTCAAAAACGGGTTCTCCCCAACCTGCCGGCACTCCTTTTACAACACAATTCACAACCCCTCCGATAGAATCTCCTTTTTTACGGACATCATCAATGTAGTTAAACATCTTTTCTGCCATTTCAGGATCAGGACAGCGAACTGCATTGTTTTCCGTTTGGGTCAAATCCAATTCAGTATAGAACTTATCGAGTTTCATAGCCCCCACCTGAGAAACATAGGCCTGAATATTAACTCCAAAATTTGCAAGTAGTAATTTTGCCAAAGCACCAGCAGCTACTCTAGCAGCAGTTTCTCGTGCTGAACTTCTTCCGCCTCCGCGATAGTCTCTCACACCATATTTTACCTGGTAAGTATAATCTGCATGAGATGGGCGAAATTGGGCCGCTATATGTGAATAATCTTTACTACGCTGATCTTCGTTTCTGATAATTAAGGCAATCGGAGTGCCTGTGGTTTTTCCTTCAAATACACCAGATAAAACCTCAAATTCATCCGCTTCTTTTCTTTGTGTGGTGATACGCGATTGTCCCGGTTTTCTGCGTGTCAGTTCGCTTTGAATAAAATCTGTATCAAAATCAACGCCGGCCGGACAGCCTTCCACAATCACACCAATTCCTACACCATGCGATTCCCCAAACGTGGAAATCTTGAATATTTTTCCGTATGTACTACCCATGAAATCTATTTTCTTAACACCCAAACCATCGTAAGCAATAACAGAATTACGATGGCATTTGTTAACTCTTTTAGTATTTGTTTAAAATCAAAATATTCTGCGCTGCTGTCTAACCTTTCAAGGTTATCATACAATCCGCTGGATCCGTGTAATGATATATTGCCCAATTTATAATCCTCTCCTTTTACCTGAAGTGTTTTTTGAGAAATCAGCGTATCATATTTTGCAGCCTTTGGATCAAAATACACCCATTGAAAATATCTTCCCAATGGAAAAGTCCCATCCTGGCGCGGTACTACAAAATAATCAAAGCTCTTTTCTCCGCTTACATTCTGATTGCTTCTTTTTATCAGCTGACTAATATCCGGCGGATAAAAATCAAAAGAAGAATTCGCAATAATTTCAGGTGTCGGTATGGCTGCTATGTTTCCTTTACCTTCAATCCTGAATAAATACCGGATACTCTCTCCCGGATAAACCAGCGCACTTGAAAGACGTTCTACCAGTTTGTATTGTCCAACGGCCACCTGATCTTTTAAAGGATGTGGCGGAAGTGGCTTTACACTTACCTTAACAACTTTTGATCGGAAACTTTTGAGAAGTTTTCCCTCGCCAGCCTTTCCATTTCCAACAAGCATCTCCAAAGTTACCGAAGGAAAAATAATATCCTGTAATGTCATCGGGAAAAACTGCGCCTGGTATAAATTGAATTCTGTATATTTCCTCCCGCCAATTTCAATACGACGCTTAATAATCTCCTCAATTCCTACATTTTCTTCCCAACAACCAACTGGTCGTATTTTTTTTAAAATTAATTGCAATTGGATATTCACCTGATAAAAATCCATTTGTATCGGTGCATTTTCAGCCACATATAAAGAAATTCCAAGCGCAAAGCCTTCCCGCATAAAGACGCTTTTTTTATTCGCTCCAACAGAAAGAAATACATCCTCGTCGTTATTTCCTACCTCAGGTAATAATGCCAGATCTTCTTCACTTATAACCTCAGGATTAATTAATACTCTTGCATTATACTCAACGGTTACGCCTTCTGATTTAATTTTCAAACCATTAACGGTGACAAAAAAAGATGGAATTACGTATGTTCCCTCTTTTAAAGCAAAGTATTGCTGGCTGATTGTTTGTACTACAACTTTTTCGCCGCCCACTGTGTTAATTGAGCTGGTTGCCGATTTACTTCTTTTTTCGAGCCCATTAATTTCGGGAAAACTCACTGATGGACGGTTTTCTTCTCCCGGAACAACAACCGAAATGGTAAATGGCTCATCCATTTTGAGATTTTTCGGCCCAAACTCAATTATTGGATCATTATTTATAATTTGCGCATGAATAGTACAAGAAAAACACAAAATTATGCTTAAAATTACATATAATTTCATGGGAAATATTCGTTACACTTATCGGTGATACTAATATGGACTGATTATCTGTAAAAAGTTCTTTTAACGTTGTGTCTTACCTAAACCGCAAAACTACATAATACTATGGCCTCTATGCTTGAATACATTAAAATTATTCTGCAAAAGGTTAGTTTCGACCGCAGATTGTTCGAAAAAGAATTAAGAAAAGCAATCCGCATGTTAATGCCTGCCGAAGTAAAGCGTTTAAGAAACTGGTGCTACGAGAATTACAGCTCGGTACATTTGGCTACACTTAACAATTGCTTCCCGCTTCCATCTACACTGGGCTGATCCATTGTAATAGAATATGAATTAAAACGAAAAGACCCGCCGAAATCGGCGGGTCTTTTCGTTTTAATTTCACTAAGCTCTTATTATTTTTTAGGAGCTGGCTTTTTAGCCGGAGCAGCCTTAGCCGGTGTAGCTGTTGCGGTACCCGCAGCAGCTGGCGCCGGAGCCATTCCTAAGGCTTCTTTTGCCGCTGCACTATTAGGATCAATCGCAAGCAATTTAGTCCAGTATTCTTTTGACTTCGCTTCATCTTTCAATGTAGTTTGGCTATAAAAAGCAAGGTAATTATAAGCCAACTTTAGATAAGATTTGTATTTCGAAGGATCTGGATCCTTTTCTGCCAATTCAGCAAGTTTAAGATAATAAGGAGCTGAAATTCCTTTATCAATATTTTCTTGTTTGTCATAGGCATTGTAAAGCGCACTTGCTCTCCAATAGTAGCCATATGGCCAATCAGGAAGTTTCTGAGTAACAATTGCAAATGTAGAATCAGCAGATAAATACATATTTCTTTTGTTAGCAGCAATTTGTGCGCTATCGCCAGCAGCATTATTCAATGATCCCAAAGCACCAGCTGATTGAAACTTAGAAAGACCCAGGTAGTAATAGTCATTTGCAGTTGCCTTCGCTGTATCCAAAGCAATACCTTTGTAATAAGTTTTTGCTGAATTAGGGAAGTCCTTAGCAGCATAGTACAGCGCACCAACTTCTTTGTAAGTAGTTGCAGCATCTGTTTTGCTCGTATCCATGTCAGCACCTTTCAAAATGTAAAGTACACCTGTAGAATCGTAACCTTTTCCGTCAGTCACTTTTGCATTGTAAGCACGTCCAAGATATTTATAGTCATCTCCAATAACTTTATCCGGAGCTACTTTAATGAATTCATTCAAATTTTGAATGGCCATATCAGGATTATTTGTCTTGGCATAAGACCAACCATACATACGCAAAGTAATCGGGTTGTTAATTTTTCCTTTCATTTCATCCAAAATCTGTAATGACTTTGTATAGTCATCGGCTGTAAAGGCAAACTGTGCAGCGCGAAGCTTTGTTTCAGGATCCGATGCAAGACTTTTTTGCATATATAGATCGTAGTTTTCAGCTGCTTGTTTGTATTTACGTGCAAAGAAATAAAGCTCAGCAAGATCCTGATAAGCAGGTGCAAAATTTGGATCAGCTTCAAGTGCTTTTTTGTAGTTTTCAAGAGCAAGATTGTAATTTTTACCTCTCAAATACACTGAACCAATTCTGTTGTGAGCAACTGCATAATTTGCTTTTGCAGTTAAAGCATATTCATAAGCAGTCACCGCAGCACCACCTTCGTTGCGCAACATTAAGGCATCACCTTTTATAATGTAAGCATCAGCCAGATTTTTATCTCTTTTGATAGCTTCGTCAGCTAATCTTATAGCTTCCGCAGGATCACTTTGTTTTTCAAACAAAGTATAAGCTTCCGCTATACGGAAAAGAACCTCAGCATCTTTACCTTTTTTCTTCTCAGCAGCAGTAAACAATTCCTTCGCTTTCGCACGATCTCCTTTTCCAAGTGCAACAGTACCAAGACCAATCTGGTTAAGTACTGATTTCTCATCCAGAGATATACCCTTTTCAAAAGCCTTTTGAGCTTCATCCAATTGCTTATTGATTACAAAATAATAACCAAGGTAATATTGATTGTCAGCCGAAGGAGTACCTGTGGCCAATTTTGTAAACAATTCTCCCGCTTCTTTATTACGTTCAGCATGTATTAAGGCCAAACCGTCCTGCACCGTTTGTGCCTGCACATTTACTACTGAAAAAATGCAAAATACCAGTGCTACTAACTTCATTCTCATGTTTCTGTTCATTTTTACCCGGTTAATATAATGACAAAAAATTTGGTTTTTCAATAAACAAGTTCCAAATGTAATAAATTGTATAAGAAGACTAAAGATTTTGTCCCGTCCTTATTTCCAGCTCTCTCGGATACACAATTGTTGGTATTAAACCCATCTTTTGGATAATAAGTCCTCCAACATCTCTGGCTATGTAATTAACCATTCCATTGCCAAGTCCTGCATAACCTTCTCTGATGATAATATATACATCACGTGAAAGTGGATAATTTTTTAATTCCAATCCGTTTTGGAAAGGCTGATAATATTCTTTGACAGAGACAGGATTAGCACTTTTGGAAACACCCAAAACTCTGATTCCCTTTGATAGTTCTATCGCCAAAGCATCATGCCCGTCACTGATCCAGTTTACGCCAATAAAACCAAGGCTTAAAGGATTCTTTTTAATTTCATTGATCACATTTGCATTGGAGCCAGCCGAAGTTATTCTGAGTTTCTGGATACTTTTGAGGTTAAATTTGCTCATGACAAAATTCAGATTGCTCGAATTTGCATTATCAAAAACCAATGTAATAGGACCTGTCTGACTGCTGCCTTTTAACTGGGACCAATCAGTAATCTTACCCTCGACAATGGACTTCACTTCATCCATTGTAATCAAACTATCCTTATTAATTCCATTCACAACTAGTGCCAGACCATCCAGTGCGATGTGATGCGCTTTCTGAATACCTTCCTGCTGTTTTACCATGGCAATCTCATTCTCACTTAGCTGCCTGGACGTAAAAACCATTCTGACACTATCCTTCAATAATTCCAGAATTGCCTGCTGTTCCGGCTTATAAACTATATTAAAATGAGCTCTTGGATAAATCCCCTGATATGCTTGTGTTAATGCGTGTACCAGAGGTTTAAAAGATTCATCTGCTGCTATTGTTATTGTCCCCTGAACAGGATTATCTCTTTCCTTTGAAGATTCTTTTGCACATCCTGAAACCAGGATTACTATAAACAGGGAGATACTTATGCCTGCACCAAACAAATATTTCATGCCTCTTGTTAAATAACTCATTTTCTCAAAACCCTGTAACCTCGGTAAAAACCGTACAAAATAAGTATGCCAGCAAAAGCGTAGCGCGGCATACTTCCAACAGGAAGCAAGCTAAAAGATAAGGAGGAGGAGATCAAGTAGATCCCTCCTCCTATATATATCAGAGCCATTAACAAAGAAGCAATAATAACTACTTTCTCATGCAATGGTTTTTCCTTCATGAGTTATTCAAGTTGGAAATTGATAGGCAAGTTATACTTAACCCGTACTGCACGTCCTGATTGTTTACCTGGTTTCCACTTTGGCATTGCTTTCACAACACGAATAGCTTCTTCATCACAACCAAAACCTAAACCTTTTAGAACTGCAACGTCCTGAATACTTCCATCAGTATTAACAACGAATGACATAAATACTCTTCCTGAAACGTTAGCACGTGAAGCTGCACTTGGGTATTTAATATTCTTTCCTAAGTACTTGTACATTTCAGCAGTTCCTCCTGGAAATTCTGGTTGTTGTTCTACCACAGTGAAGACTTTTTCCTCAGCTGGTGCAGCTTCAACAACAGTTCCTTTACTTGGAGCAGCAACTTGTTCCGGAGCAACGATTACCTCGTTTGCATTTGGATCACCTTCTACTGTTTTATCAGCAATTACTGCTTCCTTCAAATCCTCAACCGTTGGAGGAGGTGTTTCTTCAGGAACCTTTTCATCCATTTTTACCTCAGGAGGCAAGAACTTCACCGTTGCTACCTTAGGCTGCTCAACTGGCGGCGGTGGCGGTGGTGGCGGTTCAGTAGGATCTATCGGCGGAGGCGGCAAGTTCATTAAATCCACGTTAACCATTACTTCTTCTTTCGCTTCATCGCCTTTCAGTGCATTAATAAGTGCAGGTGAAAACATTGCGAAAACGAAAAGAGCAGCGCCGATCAAAGTTGATTTGGTAATATCTGCACGATATCCCTTTCTCAATGAAAATGCACCATACGCCTTATTACGATTGGCAAACACTATATCATCCAGTGTCGCATTCGGGCTAACTTCTGCCATGGCGTTTAAATTAAATGTTTAAAATATTTTATTACTATCCCAGAATTAAATCAAGGTTTTGCTTTGTCTCCAAGCAACTTCTTTTCCGAATCGGTAAGTTCGTCCACAAGTGCATACTTCTTAGACTTGGTAATGGCCATTTCGTCAAGCACATCAACCATGTTTTTATAGGTAGACACAACCAGAGGTTTAATTACAACAACAAATGCACCAAAACCTTTCTCATCTTTTGGATAAGCCGCATTGATACGTTTTGAAGATTCAAAAATTACGCTTCTTAAATCAGAACCAAAACGAGTTGTTTTAAGCGATTCCTCTGCCTTTGGATCATCTGCTGCTACACCATCCAGATAATAAACATCATCGTTTTTACCCAGAAACAATGTAAGAACTTTTGATGCTTTCAATGGTTCTGTTTCTACTTTCTCAGTCTTGTCAGGCACGTTCAATGTCATCGACGTAGGTTTAGACATTGTTGTTGCAAGCATAAAGAACGTAATTAGCAAGAAACCCAAATCAACCATCGGGGTCATATCAACATTGGTGTTCAATTTCTTGCCACGAACTTTGCCGTCGCCTTTACCACCACCACCGGTTTCTACTATTGCTGACATATTAGTCTTTCTTTTATTTCAGTGAAATACTTAATCCATGCTAAAACCGGCAGGCGCTTGTTCGCTAGCGGTAATCAGATTGAATCGGTTAATATTCTGAGACTGAAGATTTCCCAGCACATCCTTGAAAACAGGGAATTTAGCTATGTTATCTCCTTTCAAAGCGATTCTCAATCCCGGATCTGCTTTTCTCGCAGCATATACCCAATCAGCCAATTGACTTGTACCTGTTGAATCCACAGGAATACCAGGTTGTTTGATTTGAGCCATTTGTGCGTCTGGTGTGTTCAAGAAAGCTTTCAACTGATTAAGAGGAACACCGAAGCTCGACTGAAGCGAAAACTTCTTTTTTTCTAAATCTGTGAAAGTAATTCCTTTTGACTGAGCGATGTTATCCAACATAGATATTCTAGTTGATTGAGCATCCACACCAAAGAAAACTTTACCATCTTTGTCAATACTAATGATCATAATTTTATCATCCGGCACTTTAATCGTTGAAACCGAACTTGGAGTGTTAACCTCCGCGTCATTAGTCTTGAACGTCGCCGTCATAATAAAGAATGTCAGTAGCAAGAACGCCAAATCCACCATGGGCGTCATATCCATATGAGGTGGATGTTTCTTGGGCTTAACTATTGCCATAACTTTACAAATATATAAGTTTTTTTAATATTAACGATAATTATATATCAATAGTATATAATTATTAATAATGAGCTGCAAAATTTTGCTGAATGCTCAAACCAATTTCGTCAATACTGTAAGTAAGGTCATCAACACGACTGTTCAAATAAGCATAAGAAACAGTTGCAATCGCAGAAGTACCGATACCAATCGCTGTGTTGATAAGGGCTTCAGAGATACCCGCTGCAAGAGCACTTGAATCAGAAGCACCACCAGATGCACCAAGAGCTGCAAACGCCTTGATCATACCAAGTACCGTTCCAAGAAGGGCGATAAGTGTAGAGGCTCCAGCCAAAGTTGCAATGATTGTAAGGTTTTTCTGTAACATAGGAAGTTCAAGCGTAGTAGCTTCGTCAACTTCTTTTTGCAAAGCAGCAAGTTTTTGTTCTTTGTCAAGACCGCCATCAGCAGCAAGTTGTTTGTATTTAATCAAACCAGCTTTGATAACATTACCAACTGAACCTTTTTGTTTGTCACATTCTTTAATTGCTTCGTCAACTTGGTTTTTGTCAAGAAGACTTTTCACTTTACGCACGAACGAATCGATGCTGCCAGTACCGTTTGCTTTTCCAATTGTGATGATACGCTCAATTGTAAACACAAGTACAATAAGAAAACAAGTCATTAACAAAGGTACGATAGGTCCTCCTTCATGAACAATACCGAAATAATCACCTGGTTTTGGTCCTTTTTCGTGGTCTCCGTCGATAAAGTGATCAGGAGAACCTAAAACAAAAATGTAAACACAAAGGGCAATAACAAATAGTAGGGGGATTACCAATGCCGGATTCAAACCACCTGAGCCTTTTGGTGCTGCTGTTGCAGGCTTTGGTGCTGGTGCCGGAGTCGTTGCTTTCTTTTCCATCAGACTTACTTTTAAAGGTTAAATTGAGATTTTGGTTGTGAATTAAATAAAAGTTTTGGTTAAACCGTGTTTTTGTAAAATAAAATTTTGATTGTGGTGTTACGATTTTAAGTCCCTACAAAAGTATGAGTTTTCCTTTTAAAAAAAAGCAAGCTTTTGTCTGGTTTTTTTATTCTATATTTTTATTAATGATCATTCAATTGTATAATTTTAAGATTGTTCTTTCAATGAATTTGATGTTTCCATGCCTTTTTTTCATTGATTAAGAATGATATATATATAAATTTATAGGTTCTATAAAATTGTACTATACGCCTCAAATCCTAGGAACATCTTTTTTTAAATTGGCAAAAGCATTTTAAATTATTTTCTCATTTGCGTTCAAAAGCAAATATTATTCGCTCTCTACTTACTAAATATTATAATATTTTTAAGAATCTGTTTCCCTAAAATTATCATTTATACAAATTCGGATTATTTTTAACTCGGCCAATCCGTTTGCGTACCACCATTTTGGCAAAAAAAACAATCTGCCGTTTGAGTTCGCAAAAATGTGGTATTTTTGTGACCCGTTTCGCCAGGAATTACGAACATAACAAATTCTTAACATTATGAAAATCGATCACGAGTCTCTGAAAAAAATTGCCGGTCTTGCAAAACTTCATGTAAAACCGGAAGAAGAGGCCGCTCTACTCACCAGTATGGATAATGTTTTAACCTGGATGGAACAATTAAACGAAATAGACACCGAAAATGTTGAACCGCTTACCCATATAATGGATGAAGTCAACAATTGGCGTGAAGATAAAGGAAATAACAGCCTGTCAAGAAGTGAGGCTTTAGCTAATGCACCAAGTAAAAATGATACCTATATAAAGGTACCCAAAGTAATCGAATAGGTTACCTTATATCAAACTGGTCGGCATCAAGATAAGCGGGAAACGAATCTTGGTAAGACCGTAAAGCGGACTTAGAGAGTTTTATAACTTTTTCGGATTCTTTATCTCCCAAATGGAAAAGAGGTTCACCCAGAAAATCCAGGGCAACGGAATCTCCCTGATATTCAGCTCCATTGCCATCCAGCCCTATTCTGTTTACCCCCACAACATAACTAAGATTTTCTATCGCTCTTGCTTTCAACAGCGTATTCCAGGCGTGTGCACGGCGTTTGGGCCAGCTGGCTATATAAACAAGCAAATCATAAGGATTATCCGAAGAATTCCGGCTCCAGACCGGAAATCTTAAATCATAACAAACCAGGGGAAAAATCTTCCATCCTTTCCATTCCACAATCAGACGGGAATTTCCAGGTGTGTAAGTATCATGCTCCTCCCCCATTCTAAAAAGATGGCGTTTGTCGCTTTGAACAAAAGATCCATCCGGACGAACGCATAATAATCTGTTAAAAAAATGCCCTCCCTCTTTTACAGCAAAGCTTCCGATAATTAAGGCTCCGGTTTGCAAAGCCATGTGTTTCATCCACTTGGTCGTCGTCATATTCATATGCTCAGCTGTATTTGTGTTCATCGTAAAGCCTGAATTAAACATTTCAGGCAAAACGATAACGTCAACAGGATGATCGATATCAGCAATTTTTTCTTCAAGAGAAGAAAGATTGGCTGTTACATCTTCCCAAAATAAATCTGTTTGAATAAGACAAACGGCAAGTTCGTCAACCACTGGAATGGCCATACTGATCACATAAAATGAAAATAATTATCTACGGCCAGGAAAACGCATACGATAGTCAGCGTCTGTTTTTCCTTTTGAAATATCGGTCAGTTTCTTTTTGATCAATTGTTTTTTCAAAGTAGGAAGATAGTCCACGAAAAGTTTTCCAAGCAAATGATCGTATTCATGCTGGATAATTCTTGCCGCCATTCCCTTATATTCTTCTGTGATTTCATTCCAATCCGTATCCCTGTAACGAATTACCAATCTTTCAGGCCGGTAAACATCGCCACGAATTCCGGGAATACTTAAACATCCTTCCTCAAAAGCCCATTCTTCTCCATCCTCTTCCAGAATTTCAGGATTGATAAATGTTTTTTTGAAACCCACAAGGCTCAAATCAACTTCATCGTCTTCATCATCATCCTCATCTTTTTCACTGAAAGGCGTTCCGTCCGCAACAAAAACACGGATATTTAATCCCACCTGAGGGGCAGCTAATCCTACACCGTTAGCAGAATACATAGTTTCGAACATATCCGCCGAAAGCTTTTGAAGATCCATTTCATCTTTTTCAATAAAGCGGGTTGGCTTTCGTAATATAGGGTCGCCGTAGGCTACAATTGGGTAAATCATCTGATTAAAATATGAGATTTCTAAATAAAATATTCTTCAATAAATTGATTATCGGCGGCTTTCCATAAAGGATTGCAAAATAATAGTAGCGCTGATTTTATCAATATTTCCTTTTTCTCTTCTTTCACTTTTTTTGGAACCGCCTGCAATCATGGATTGTAAGGCCATGGACGACGTAAATCGCTCATCATGCATATGAACAGGAATATCAGGAAAACTTTTTTTCAATAACTTGATAAAAGTATGAACCCTGGCTGCATTTTCACTTTCAGTATTATCCAGTTTTCGCGGCATTCCAACAATAAATGCTTCGACAACTTCACTCTGTGCATATTTTTTCAAAAAATCCAGCAAGTCATGTGTTCTAACGGTATCGAGCGCCGTTGCTATAATTTGCAAAGGATCTGTTACCGCAATTCCGGTACGTTTTGCACCATAATCAATGGACAGTAGACGAGGCATTTTTTGATCAGTAAGTGAATAGTCAAACTTTGACTAAAATAATTTTGCAAAGATAAGACCTTTCACTTAGCTTTCCCTGATTCGGTGCGCGATAATAGATTTTGATACATGCATCACAGAATCCCATTATCTTTGTGATTATGATTGACAAGCGTTGGATACAAATTCCCGAATTACCCTCTGATCAACTTGAAGTTGCGCGTGAACTGGCTGAGGCTTTAAAAGTGAACCCGTTTTTGGCTACACTTTTGGTACAGCGCGGTGTTAAAGATTTTGAACAATCCCGTAATTTTTTCCGTCCTGATCTTACACATTTACATGATCCATACCTGATGCAGGATATGGACATTGCCGTTGAGCGCTTATCCAAAGCCATTTCCAACGGCGAAAAAATTCTTGTTTACGGAGATTATGATGTTGACGGAACTACCTCTGTCACGCTCTTTTATGGCTTTTTAAGAAAAATATACGACAAGCTGGATTATTATATTCCGGACCGTTACAATGAAGGTTATGGCGTTTCCTGGCAGAGTATAGATTTCGCCCAGGAAAATGGTTTTAGCTTAATTGTAACGTTGGACTGTGGTATAAAATCGGTCGATAAAGTTACTGAGGCGAATAAAAGAGGTATTGACTTTATTATTTGTGATCACCACCGTCCGGGCGATGAACTTCCTCCGGCCGTTGCCGTTCTGGATCCAAAAAGAGAAGATTGCCTTTATCCCTATAAAGAATTAACCGGCTGCGGCGTCGGGTTTAAATTATTGCAGGCTTTTTGTATTCAACATGATATTCCTCAGGAATCACTGTTTGAATATCTTGATTTACTGGTGGTTAGTATCGCAGCAGACATTGTGCCCATTACGGGAGAAAATCGTGTTCTGGCCTATTATGGACTTCAGCGCTTAAATGCTGCGCCACGGGTTGGTATGAAAGCATTGATAGACATTGCCGGAATTAAAGGTGTGCTGGATATTACCAATGTAGTTTTCGGACTTGGGCCAAGAATTAATGCTGCCGGCAGAATTAAACATGCCAAAGAAGCTGTTCGTCTTTTACTTTCGGAGGTTGAACAGGAAGCAGTTGATTTTGCTTATGAAATCAATCAGCATAACAGCGACCGCCGGACTTTTGACAGCAGCATAACGGAAGAAGCGCTGGCCATGATTGAAAGTGATAACTGGTTTACGGACGCAAGAAGCACAGTACTATATAAGGAAAGCTGGCACAAAGGTGTGATCGGAATTGTGGCAAGCCGGTGTATTGAAAAATACCATCGTCCTACTATTATTTTGACGGAATCCCACGGAAAAGCTGCCGGTTCTGCCCGTTCTGTACCTGGTTTTGACGTTTATGAAGCAATTGAAGAATGTGCTGAACTTCTGGAACAATTTGGTGGCCATACTTTTGCAGCCGGATTGACTATGCCGATTGAAAATATTGAAGCTTTCCGTGCCAAATTTGATCAGATTGTAAGCAGCAGAATTTTGCCGGATCAATTAATTCCAATGATCAATATTGATCTGGAACTGCAATTAAGTGCGGTTACTGCAAAATTCTATAATATTCTGCGCCAGATGGGTCCTTTCGGGCCGGGAAATATGACGCCGGTTTTTGAGAGCAAAGAAGTTTCTCTGGCCGGTCAGCCAACGATCATGAAAGAAAAGCATATTAAATTTGACGTAAAACAAAATGGCTCTCCGATTTTTACGGCCATCGGTTTTGGTATGTCGCAGTATTATCCGGAATTGATCAAAGGCAAAACTTTTTCTATTTGTTACAATCTGGAAGAGAATAACTTTCGGGACAAAAAAACGTTACAATTGTTCCTGAAGGATATTAAATTTAATTAGACCGTTGCGTTTTTGAATTACTAAAATCGAACAATGATATTAAGAACCGAAAATCTGGTAAAAAAATACGGTGCCCGTCTTGTGAATAACAATGTGAGCTACCAGGTTGAACAGGGCGAAATTGTAGGATTACTCGGTCCGAATGGAGCAGGAAAAACGACATCATTTTATATGGCCGTTGGCTTGGTTAAACCGAACAGCGGAAAAGTTTTTCTTGATGATAAGGACATTACGGATCTTCCCATGTACAAACGTGCGCGTTTAGGTCTGGGTTATCTGGCACAGGAAGCCTCGGTTTTTCGGTCGTTAACGGTTGAAGAAAATATCCGGGCGGTTTTGGAAATGACCAGTCTTTCCAAAAGCGACCAAAAAGCAAAAGTGGAAGAATTACTCGAAGAATTTCACTTGCAGCACGTTCGCAAAAGTAAAGGGATGGTATTATCAGGAGGAGAACGCCGCCGGACTGAAATTGCAAGATCGCTTGCTGTGGATCCTAAATTTATTCTACTGGATGAACCCTTTGCCGGTGTCGATCCTATTGCCGTGGAAGATATTCAAAGTATTGTTGCCAAACTGAAAACCAAAAATATTGGTATCCTCATTACCGATCACAATGTGAACGAAACACTTTCGATTACTGACAGGGCTTATCTTTTATTTGAAGGAAAAATTCTGAAACAGGGAAGTGCAGAAGAACTTGCGGAAGATGAACAGGTAAGAAGAGTTTATCTTGGACAAAACTTTGAATTGAAACGTAAAGTTTAATTCAAAAAAGTCTCAAGCATAGAAAAGGGAACGCTCTGGGCACTCCCCCTCTTACAATTATTCACCATGAACTGTATTATTTTTTAGGGCACTTTTTACAGTATTTCCCTTTCTTTTTATAGTTTTTGCAACAATCCTTAAAAACGCATGAATCGTTTAGAATCAGCGATTTTGACCAAAAATTGGCAGGCTCTACAAGTATTGTTGGTTCATTCGAAATCAACGCGTTCATTCCATTTCCGTTATTGATGAGACAAATGTAGTATCTATTTAGAATCATTCAAAAGCTTTTTTCAAAATTATTTTGAACAAATCTAAATAGATCGTGTCAGACGGAGTGAAATTGTGATTATAAAACAGGAAATGGATCCCGAAATTTCTCCCCTTTTTCCATCAGAATAATTTCCTGATTTGTACACAAGCACAGCTCCAAATCCGATAAAATAAGCTCTTTGTCAAGATCTTGTCCGATAATCACAAGTTCATTCGAACGATCGCCAAAACGTCCCCAACGCGATTCAATCGATTCACGATTTTCCATATAAGCCTCATAACGAATTCTTTGACTAAGCGGCATACTTGCCCACCAGACACCCGCACCTTCTGCCCGCAAAGATCCTCCGGCCTGACTCCAATTCAATGCATCACTCGGTCGTGAAGCAATCCAGAATAATCCTTTGCTGCGAATAATTCCGGCTGGCCAGTTTTGGGTAAGATAATTCCAGAAGCGCTCAGGATGAAATGGTCGCTTATCCCGAAATACAAATGAATTAATTCCATATTCTTCGGTTTCAGGAATATGCGTACCATTTTCGAGTTTATTTAATTCCTGAATCCAGCCGGCTGACTGTGAAGCTTCGTCATAATTGAATAAACCTGTGTTTAAAATTTCCTTAGCTTCTATTTTTGAAAAAGAACTTTCAATTAATCTTGCGGACGGATTTAATGCATTGATAACTGCTTTTAATTCCGCCAAATGCGCCGTTGAAACCAAATCAGATTTATTAAGAATAATCACATCAGCAAATTCAATCTGATCTGTTAAAAGATTTACAATCGTTCTGTTGTCCGATTGATCGTCATTTAAATCCCGGCTAATAATCGTATCAAGTGATCCAAAATCTTTTGAAAAATTGAATGCATCTACAACCGTCACCATGCAATCAATTTCTGCCCATTTTGAAAGATCAATTCCATTTTCGTCATCGACAAAACTAAATGTTTGCGCAATCGGAACCGGCTCAGAAATTCCTGTACTTTCAATTAAAAGATAATCAAAACGCTTTTCCTTCGCCAGTTTTTCAACTTCAATCATCAAATCCTCACGGAGCGTACAGCAAATACAGCCGTTCGACATTTCTACCAGTCGTTCTTCTGTACGGCTCAGCGTATTTTCATTTTTGACTAGTTGAGCATCAATATTCACCTCACTCATATCATTGACAATCACAGCAACTTTTAATCCTTTTTTATTATGAAGAATGTGATTCAGTAATGTGGTTTTTCCCGCACCCAGGAATCCGCTCAGAACGGTGACCGGAAGTTTGTTATTTTTCATATTTCGCCGTTTTTATATTTGCAACATTGTTGCAAATATAAAAATAGAATATATATTTGCAACAATGTTGCATAACAATAAATTATCTCAATATGCTGAGCCAACGAATTCTTGTTCTGATCTTTTTTTCAATACTAACAATAGCTTGCGGAAAGAATAAGGACAAAAGCAAAGAGCTGATTAGAGCTAATGAAATTCATTTAGCGTCGATGCAGATTCATGAAAACATTGAAGAATATCTTGAAGCAAAGAAGCAGGAAGCTACTAAAAACAAGGATTCTGTTTCGATATACAAACTGGATAGTTTGGGTAAAATTCTGGAATTGTGGGAAGAAGGAGTTGTCGAAGTTCCAGGTTTTGAACATGAGCACCATCATGAAAAAGGTGGACTTCATGAACATAAAACCGGAGTTCAAATGACAGATGAGTCTATGCTGGAATATCAAAAAAGCTCCAAACAAGCGATTGAAGAATTACAAAAAGAAATTAAAAGTAAATTTTAGATGAAGAAAGCAGTCGTTCTTTTTATACTAATTTCGGTGCTTGGCATATCCGGGCCGATGAGCCCGTTATTAATTACCTGGAAAAATCTTTCTGATGTTCAGTTTACTAGAAAACTGAATAAAGAAGTGAGCATGTACTTTTTATACCCGACTTTCGGACAAAGTGTCAAAGCGCTTCAGGGAAAAGAAATTCAGATTAAAGGCTACATAATTCCCGTCGACGAAAACGAAAATATTTACGTTGTTTCTGCACAACCTATGGCGATGTGCTTTTTCTGTGGTGGTGCTGGCCCGGAATCTATTATGGAATTACAGTTTAAAAATAAAAAACAGCGGTTCAAAACGGACGAGCAAAGAACGGTAAAAGGGATTTTACAACTTAATCCGTTGGATGTTGAACACCTTAACTACATTTTGAAAAATGCAGAAGTTGTAAATTAAAAAAGGTCTTTCCAATCTTTATGATTGGAAAGACCTTTTCAAAATATCTTGATAAACAATTTACATTTTCTCCCAAACCTCGTGAATTGGCTTACCGGCCGTGTTTGTTCCTTTATAATCCCAAACTCCGTTATCCAGTTTTGAATCAAAAATCTGGGTTGTCCCTACCCTGTTATTATCGCTTGATAAAAACTCGATTCTTTCGGTATATTTCCCGTTTTTAAAAGTGTAAGTTCCGCCTCCGGTTTTGTAAAAAGTTTTCTCAACTGTATCAAAAACGATCCATTGGAATCGGGTTCCGGATACTAATTTTACCGCTTTGCGAGTTCCGGTTAGTTGTGATTTCAAATCACCTGAATTGGAAACTTTCCAGGCGCCCGTAAAAGCTGAATTTCCACCATCATCGATTTTCATCCAAACCATAGCTTCATCATATTTCAGAGTCAGAATTCCATCCTTCATTGTAACAGTGTAAACAATGGGAATACCGACTTTGGCTGTATCCGACGGATTAAATTCTGGTGTGTAAGTCATCTGGTCGCCCTGAATTGTAAATGGACCGCCTTCTGTTCTTTCGTACGATTTATTTAAAACACTATATGATGCAATGATCATATAATTGTCTGTCACGATTAATGTTGAAGTACTGCCTGTTGGTTCCTGTGATTTCCACGCACCTTTTGGAGCTTGGGCAATAGCCAGTGTGCTGCATAAAAATAATGTAATAATAAGAAGCTGTTTCATTCGATTACTCGTTTACGTTTATTCTAATAATCTATCAAAAGTATGCCAATGTGGTTTTGATAGCTCCTGTTAATTTTGAATAATTATTTCAAAACCTCTCTCAAAACTTCCAAGGAACGAATTTCACCAAGAGAATCCATGTGAATTTTATAGAAGAAAATCAGTTTTTCAAGGATATCAACCCGTCTGGTACGATCAAGAGCCACCGAAATTCCGTATGGATTATGCAGCAAATATTCCGTTGCATTCAATTCTCTGGCATCAGCAATTTGCGGAAAATGATTTTCTTTCAATTCACTTTCCAGATCTTCAATCGTCTCTACGCCAAATCCAAGATATGACGCATATTGCAGTAAAAACTGAATATGAAAATTCTCAAATCCATCTTCCGCTTCGTCCAGATACATAACCGAATCTTCGATAAATTGAAATAGCGGCTCATTCGGCTCTTCTTCCCTCAATGTTTTCCCTAAAATTTCAGTCACAAACAATGCAAGGCTCGATTTGAAAACATCATATGGCAAACTTTGAAACGGAGCGTAACATTTAAGCTCTGAAATCCGATGAATAGTTGCCTCCTTACTTTTTTGATAAACAACCATATCCAGTAATGTAAGTGGCTGAAAAAGTGCGACTCGATTGGTTTTCGATTTGCTGTTTCTTACACCATTTACAATATAACTCTGAATCCCAAAGGCTTCCGTGTAAACCTTCGCAATAATGGAAGATTCACGATAACGGATATAATTCAGGGCAATACCTCTGGTTTTGTGTAACATGCTTTATGTTTATACTTTTCGCGAATGAAACTCAGCTTTGCAACAGAATAAATTCTATGTCTGGGTGAAATATTATCCTAGTATTAAGAAAATATTTAAAAAAATTTAAAAACTTTTTCATGGGTTTCAATTAGTCGTTACTCCCTTAATATATAAATAAATAGTGTTAATCTTTTCATAATCATAGCTCCTTGTAGCTGTCTTCATCTTTCAGGATACTTCTGCCATCTAATTATCGTCACAACAATAAAAAATCCTACACATTAGAAGTTTTTTAAGAGAAAGGATTTGTACCTTTATTCTGGGTTTACGAACTAACGACGATTTTCGTTCGTTAACAAATTATTAAAAAAGGAATAAGATTTGCAGCCAGCAAATGTTCATATTTCTAACTCATTATTCTTCTCATGAGCGACGCCATAAAGCATGAGTGCGGAATAGCACTTATCCGTCTAAGAAAGCCATTTCAATACTACATTGACAAGTACGACACGCCGCTATATGCCGTGCACAAGCTTTCAGTAATGATGGAAAAACAGGTTAACCGGGGACAAGATGGAGCCGGAGTTGCCAACATCAAAATCGATGTACCACCTGGAAAACGCTATATCAGCCGTTACAGATCAGTAGAACCTCAGCCACTTACCGACATTTTCTCGAAAATTCACAAGAAATTCAGGAAAGGACTGAAGAATAATAAAGAACGTATTACAGATGCCAAATGGTTACAGGAAAATCTTGCATTTACCGGAGAAGTTTGGCTGGGACATTTGCGTTACGGAACGCATGGCACCAATGAAGTAGAAAACTGTCATCCAATGTTACGTCAGAGTAACTGGAGAAGCCGGAATCTGGTTATGGCTGGGAATTTTAACATGACTAACGTTGATGAACTTTTTGGCAAACTGGTATCATTGGGCCAGCATCCAAAAGAGAAAGTTGACACCGTTACTGTAATGGAAAAAATTGGACATTTCCTTGATGAGGAAAACCAACGTGTCTTCGATCGCTTCAAAGGAATTTATGAAAATCCGACTTTATCGGATGTGATCGAAGAAAATATTGATTTACAGAGACTTCTATATAGATCTTGCCGTGATTTTGACGGTGGATACGCAATGTGTGGTTTGACGGGTTATGGAGCTTCTTTTGTAATTCGTGACCCGGCCGGAATTCGTCCTGCTTTTTATTATGCTGATGACGAAGTGGTTGTAGTTGCTTCTGAAAAACAAGCGATTAAGGCTGCATTTAATGTTGAATATTCTCAGATTCAGGAAATTACACCTGGTTCTGCACTTATAATCGATAAAAACGGAGAATATAACGAATTCCCGATTTTACCTCGTTTAGAAAAACGTTCATGTAGTTTTGAGCGTATTTATTTTTCAAGAGGAACTGATCCGGATATTTACTACGAGCGCAAGCAGCTTGGTAAATTATTGATCCCGCAGATCCTGAAAGAGATCAATTACGATCTTGAAAACACGATTTTCTCATATATTCCAAATACTGCTGAAACAGCATTTTTAGGAATGATTGAAGGTCTGGAAGAATATCTTGCAAAGAAAAGGAAACAGGCTATTATGGACGGAATTCTTTTTGAAGCTGACCTTGAAAAAGTACTTTCTTTCCGTCCACGTATTGAAAAGCTTGTAACGAAAGATGTAAAATCCAGAACGTTTATTACGGCTGATGCACTTCGTGATGATATGGTTTCAAATGTGTACGATACAACATTTGAAGTAGTTCGGAAAGGCGTTGATACTGTGGTGATTATCGACGATTCTGTTGTTCGTGGTACTACGTTAGAGAAGAGTATTTTAACAATGCTTGACAGATTGCAGCCTAAGAAAATTGTTGTTGTATCGTCTGCTCCGCAAATCCGTTTCCCAGATTGTTATGGTATTGACATGTCGAAAATGAAGGACTTTGTTGCTTTCAGAGCGGTGTTGAAATTACTGGAAGACCGTAACATGGAGGATTTAATCGAAGAAGTTTACACACAGGCTGTGGCTTCGATCGCAACGAAGAATTCATTCCATACGAATTACGTAAAAGCACTTTATGATCCTTTTACAGATGAAGAAATTTCAAATTCAATTGCTGAAATTATTCGTCCGAAAGATCTGAATGCTGAGCTTTCTGTGATTTTCCAAACGGTTGATAATCTTCATAAAGCTTGTCCAAACCATGTGGGTGACTGGTATTTTACAGGAAATTATCCAACACCGGGTGGAAATAAAGTAGTAAATAAAGCATTTGCAAATTCGCACGAAGGCAAGCTGGAAAGAGCTTACTAATAGAAGAATTTCTTATTATATTTTGTGATAACCGCCCGAAGTTTGGGCGGTTATTTTTTTGTTCAAAACATTAATATGCTAATGCGATTCGATTAAATTGAAAAATAACTTCTAATTTGGCATTTTAATAAAACCTAAATCCATATGACTCATCTCAACAAATTCAGTTTTAGTAAAATTTTATCTTTTCTAATTGTTTTCGCGCTGACTTGTTTCTCAGTGAATGCCCAGACTCCCACAACCACAGGAAGTCTGAAAGATATCAACTTTCTGGACGGACGCTGGAAAGGAAACTATAATGGCGGAACCATCGAAGCTTCATGGACGGCTCCGGAAGGAGATAATATCGTTGGATTTATCCGTATGGTGAAAGATGGAAAAGCTACATTGTATGAATTATTTGCTTTTGAACAAACAGAAAAAGGACCTGTTGCGCATGTGAAACATTTCAAACCGGGCATGATTTCCTTAGAAGAAAAGGAAGTTTCGGATACTTATAATTTTATTGAAGCAAAGAAAAATCAGGCTCTTTTTGAAAAAGATGACATTTCTGTTCGTATTATTTATGAAAGAAGAACGCAAAATCAGCTGGTGATCAGAAGAGGGAAACTGGAAAATAATAAGTGGGAATTTATGGATTTATTTGTTTTTAACCGTATTCCTTAATTTTTCAGGATCAGATAAACGCCCGCGATTAGCAATATTCCGCCACAAATTCTGGCGAAACTGATTGGATGTACTGCAAAACCTTGCAAGCCGTAGTGGTCGATGACCATTGCGGCTAACATTTGTCCGGCTATTACCAAACAGATCAAATTAGCCGGGCCGATATCCTTCACAATAAAAATAACCGTTACAACATAAAAAGCACCCAGGAATCCACCGGCATATTTCCACAAACTTACTTCCCGGAAGGTTGCTAAGGTTGGTATCGGATTTTGATTGAAAAAAGGAAAGGCTACCAGTAAAACGAAAAGTCCGAAGCTGAATGAAGTAATTGCAGCCATCAAAGGATTTCCCAAAGCTACACGAAGCTGTGCATTCACACCAGACTGCAATGTATTTGCCATTCCGATCATAAAGGCCAGCGCCAGGAACAACCAATTCATAAACGTGGCAGGTATAGATTTGTTTTCAAATTAATCTCTTTTATTTCTTCAATTGATTGATCTTATCCGGATCTACGGAACGGAAATGACCGTAAACGCGAAGAATAATTGCCAGGGCAACCGTAACTTCCGCAGCCGCAACCACAATCACAAAAAGAGCAAAAAGCTGCCCCCCGATTCTTTCGGGATCATGTCGACTAAACGCAATCAGATTAATATTGACGGCATTCAGCATCAATTCAATACCCAGTAAAATACCAATTAAATGTTGTTTGGTAATGGCTATTGCCAGGCCGATGCTGAATAACGCGGCTGCAACAATCAGATAATGTTCTACCGGAATATTAATCATGAGCGGGATTTCTGTTTAAGGCAAGATAAGCGGCGCCAATTAATGCAACCAGTAAAAGTATAGCGGCGATTTCAAAAGGCAAAAGATGGCTTGTCATCAATTCAACACCAATGGTTTTTAAAGTTGACCGGGAAATATTTGTTTCTCCCGTCATTTTGAAATTTGAGGTTGCAATAACGTAGGAAAGAAAACCAAACAAACCTGCTCCGACGATAAACCCAGAAAATTGTCTGGTTATGGATACCATCACCCGGTTTGGTGTTGAAGAGACTGCTGTTCTGTCTGCCTGTTGGGTAAGCATGATACCAAAAATCAGCAGTACCAGAATTCCACCAACATAAACCATAATTTGCGTCACGGCCAGAAAATCTGCTCCCGCCAGCACGTACAATGCGGCAACACCCAGAAATGTCAGGAATAAGGCAAAAGCCGCATAAATAAGGTTTTTTGAAAACAATATAAAAAGCGCTGCTACGATCGCCAATCCCGAGAAAGCATAAAAAGCCGCTATTTCCATTTGTTCAATAAGTTATTCCTGATCAGGTGATTTTGGCTTCGGCTTCATGGTCGGTCGAAATGCCGGTTTAGGCTTTGGAGTTTCCTCTTTTGGCTCTGTTATATCCTGCTCTGTTTTATTTTCAATTTTAATCTCAGGCATCTCTGAAACCGGCGGCTCAACCTTTGGTTTCATTGTGGGACGAAACGCCGGCTTTGCTTTTACGTCTTGATTTTCTACCTTTTCACCCATTGCTTCCGGAGTTTCAGAAGCAGGAGCTTTTGGCTTCATTGTTGGTCTGAAAGCCGGTTTGGGAGCAACTGGTTCTTCTGAAATTTCAGGTGTTATTTCAGCAGACGGAGTTTCCTCAACCTTTGGTTTCATCGTGGGACGAAACGCTGATTTGGCTTTTATTTCTTCATTTTCACCCTTTTCAACCGCTGCTTCCGGAGTTTCTGGAACAGGAGCTTTTGGCTTCATTGTTGGTTTGAAAGCTGGTTTTGGAGCAACTGGTTCTGCGGAAATTTCAGGTGTTATTTCAGCAGGTGGAGTTTCCTCAATCTTTGGTTTCATTGTAGGGCGAAACGCTGGTTTGGCTTTTACCTCCTCACTCTTCACTTCTTCACCAGATACCAATTCCTCTGACTCCATCACCGGCTTCGGCTTCATAGTTGGGCGGAAAGCTGGTTTTGCCTGAGCAGTTTCTTCTGAATTCGAAACCTTAGATTCAGCTTCGGAAGCCGTTTCTGTTTTGGGTTTCATAGATGGCCTGAAAGCTGGTTTCGCTTTCGGAGTTTCATCCGCTTCTGTATTAGTTTCTTCTTTTACTTCCGAAGGTTCAACCTTAGGTTTCATAGAAGGTTTGAAAGGCAATTTAGCGGCCGGTTTTTCAACAATTTCTTCCGGTGTTACATCACTTTCAGATTTTGCTTCTACCGGAGCAGGTATTCTTCGCTGGAATACTGGTTTTGGCTTTGGCGTTTCCACTTCCGCGGACTCCTCTTTTGCAGCAACTTCTTCCTGTTTTGGCTTGATTGTTGGTTTGAAAGCAGGGCGTGCAGCAGGCGCTTTTGCCATTACTTCCGAAGGAACAGCAGGTTTTTGTGCTGCCTTTAATGCTTCTTTTTCTTTTTGGAATTGTTCAAGTAAATCTCGTTTTTCCTGTGCTTCGTCAGCTGTCAGGTTTCCGAAATTATAGACCATATCCCGGATATCCATTTCGCTGTAATCGAAAGTCTTCGTCATCGTAAGACATTCCGTCGGACAAACCGTTGTACAAAGTCCGCAGTAGCAGCACTTCGCCATATCAATATCAAATTTCGCCGCATAAAGACGTATCGGCGAACCGTCCGAAGCGCGACCCACTTCTTCAATTGCTTTAATAGGCTCAATTTCAATACAATCGACCGGACAAACCTTTACGCATTTATCACAGACAATGCAGTCGTCCATTTCATTGTGCAGACGATAACGGCCATTATCCGGAATAGGAATTGTTTCCTGAGGATATTGAATGGTAACCATACCATCCTGCAAATCATAGAAATTATTCGAACGGATATCATTATTAGACCGACGCGTTCTCGCCTCAAATAAATGGCGTAACGTCAGTTTCATACCCGTTAAAGTGGTACTGATTCCTTCCGATATGTTTTTAAAGTAAGTCGACAACGTTAGCAGGTCTCAATTTTCAATTCGTTACTACATCCGGGAAATCCGAAAATAAGCCTATTGCAAAGATAGAGTAATCTATTAAAAAACTTACTTTTCAACAGAAACACCTTCCAATAAGCCCAACAATTCTTTTTGCACGGATAATGTTTTATCGACCGAATACCATTTGTGAATATCCTCGGCAAATTCTTTAAACGGCTTATCAGGATTCTCCTTGTATAACTCCATCATACGCTGAGCGCCGGCTGGCCGTGGTCCCCAATTGAAAATCTCATTGAATTCTCCATCAACTGCAATCAATTTTGGAATAGAACGTCCGCCGTTGGTGAGATATTCATCCATCACATCAGGATTCTCATCTCTTAAAATAAGTTGAAGATCAATTAACGGATTTAATTTTGCAATAGCCGCCAATACGGGAATATTTTGCGCTGCATCTCCACACCAGGCTTCCGTCAAAACATACCAGGTTTGAGGAAACTGGATTTGGTTTATCGCAACTTTCAAACTTTCACTTAAGACAACAGTTTTGTTCAAACGCTGCATCCTATGCAAATTCAACTTTGTATAATGGTTTAAATCTTCGGATTGTTTTGGCCCTGTTGTTCTTTGTTCCATTACAACCAATTCCATCAATAACATATAATCGGAATAAGAATAAATTGTTCTCTCAATTCCGCTTTGAAATAAATCTGACAAGTTCTTCATGAGCGTATTTTTGTACAAAGAAAAAACCCTAACCTGCTCATTTCAGTTCAGACAACACGGTTCAAATATTTACTATAATCCGTCTGTTCGGCAAAATAATCTTCATTCATTAATGGAGATGTAAATAAAAAATCTGCCGTAGCACGATTGGAGGCAACCGGAATATTCCATACAACGCATAAGCGCAGCAACGCTTTCACATCCGGATCATGCGGTTGGGCCGACATAGGATCCCAGAAAAAAATCAGTAAATCAATTTTTTCCTCGGCGATCATAGAACCAACCTGCTGATCGCCGCCAAGCGGGCCGCTCAAAAGCAACGTTACGGGCTGGTTCAACAACGTTTCCAGTAATCTTCCCGTAGTCCCCGTGGCGTATAAAATGTTTTGGGATAATAACGCACGATTTGCGGTTGCCCAGTCCAGCAATTCAGCCTTCCGGTTATCATGCGCAACCATGGCTATGCGTTTGCTGGAGGCTATTTTTCTGATATGTGACATTTAAAATTCGGTTTATCAAAGGTAGATTTGAAATCAATAACATTTCAAAGATCCCGAATATAATTCAAATACACCTTAGCCAAAACTTCCCGGTCGAAATGATTTTTAACATAGGCATAACCATTATCTCCTTGCCGTCTAACGATGTCAGGATTATCCAAATAAAATCTGATCTTATCGGCAAAATTTTCCGGATTTTCCGGTTCAACAAATAACCCTGCATTGGCTTCCTCAATTAATTGTCTTGAAATCCCATCAATGGCCATTAAAACAGGCTTTTTACAGGACAAATAATCAAAAGTTTTATTTGAATAAATGGTTTTGAAAATATCCGCTTTCTTCAAAACCGATGTTCCGATATCAGAAGCCAGAATATATTTAAAGACTTCACTTTTGGACACAGAATCGATGAAACGGACATTGGTAAGTTTTTTACGTTTTGCCTCTTCAACCAAATCTGATTTTTCCGGACCATTTCCAATGAGTAAAAAAATTACATTGGTATCCATCAATAATTCTGCCGTTTTCAAAACCTGAGTCAGATGATTGGCAATTCCATGTGCTCCAACGTAGGTTATAATCAGTTTATCTTCAAGATTATGGATTTTACGAAAAGAAACTGAATCAAAAGAAGTGAGTAATTTGTCAGAAAAAATAAAATCTGCTCCGTTCGGAATACAAATAATTTTATCCGGATTGATGTTTTTCTCTCTGATCAAAATCTCCTGAAAAGCGGGTGTTAAAACACAAATTCCTTTCGCTTTTCGATACATCAATTTTTCAAACCAGAATGAAAAACGAATCAGGTATTTATTTTTCAAAACGCCGGTATCAATGGCAGATTCCGGCCAAAGATCACGGACTTCAAAAACAAAAGGAATATTCTTCCACCAGCTCAAAAAAATCGCAATCAATCCAACAAACAGCGGAGGAGAGGTGACAATAATGATGTCATATTTTTCTTTTGTGATGAATATTCCCACCAGGATTCCAGAAGCAACAAATGAGAGAAAAGACCATATCCTGCTGGCAAAACTTTTATCGCCTGTACAAACATGACAACGGATCACATTTACAGAATCCCGGTTTGTTGAAATATGAAAATATTTTCCGTCGTAATGAGATTTAGTATTTCCCATGTAATGCGTCATCCCAGCAAGAACTGTAATTTCATGACCTCTCTCAGTCCATATTCGGCTCATTTCATTCCACCGGGAACCGCCGCCTTCATGATCTTCAAGGAAAAACTGATGTATTAACAAAATGCGCATCGCCGATTTCCTTTGAAATTTTTAAACTGATTTCTGTTTTGATATATCGCTCTGTTGTACAAAAATCAATTCTATACGCCCGTTCTTTTTCTCCATAAGTATCAGAATACCAGCCTTCGGGTTTGGATAATTTAATTTTCTTGCCGTTTTTAGAAAAAGCGCTAATTCTAAATATTTCAAAAAATGTGGGATACGGATGCCAGATCTGATGCATCAAAATTCCTTTTGGTGCATTTTCAATCCAGTCTTCAATAATCCAGTGCTGCTCGCCTTTTTGTTTCGTGACTTTTCGCCTGTGAATTATCCCTTTCCCTAACTTTTTAAATCCCTCAAACCAACCTTCAAAAACTACTGCACCGTTTTCTTCCTTCCAGTTTCCTTCGCTTTTTTTAATCCAGTCATACCAGATAAATCTTTTGCCTCTTCGCATCTGGTCATTATTTCCCAGCATCACAGTGTTATGCGATGCCGTTCTTGAAAAGTAATTCGTCCATTTTTGATCTGTGTTATATTGATAAGATCCGGCATCACGCAAAATATTTTCGCCGTCGACCCAGACATCAAGATGTAAGTTATCCGACTGAAAAGGCCTGTTTTGGTAACTTCCGCAACGAAGAAATGTGATTATATTTTGATCTCTTAAAACATAATAACCGCTATTAGGAAAGGCAAAAATTTTAAAATCTTCTGGTGAAGTTTTTTCTTCTGTGATGTTGGGATTTAAACCAAGCCATATACTTTCCTCTTTCCATTGGCCATTGTTGTAATTGTGTTTTTCTCCAAGAACTGTCGCCAAAGCCATTAATTGCGGCCGGTAATCCCGGAAATGACAATCCGTTAAAGGGAAAAATAAAGCGCCATCATTATTGCCATAATTTGGCAACCAGCCAGTTTTAGTATCCTGACAAGTTTGAAGAAATTTCAAAGATTTTCTTGCACGGTCATATACAACTTCATCCCAGGATTCATAATTAAAATGCGCCAGCTGAATTGCCCATGTTAATAATTGAACGACGACGCGGTGATAGTTCATGGAAAATTGAAGAAAGGTGCCGTCATCATAAATCTGATAAGCTATTTCCTCTTCAAACCATTTCTTCCCATTTCTCTTCCATTCGCGGCTTTCATCAAAAAATGGGTATAATAGCCCGATCAGATATAAACCCAACGTTTCAGTAAGCGCATGATTATTTCTTACCGCAATACGTGAAAAATGAATATTTTCCGCAACATGGCGCATCTGTTGATGAATACTGTTAAGAATTTTTGAGAGAAGCGAATCGATCAGAATTGGCGACTTTTTATAATACTGCAAAGCAAAAGTCCAGTTTAAAACGCGAAGTGTAATTTCCTGGCTGCATCGCCAGTTGGGACCTTGATTTACAGGATTATTGTCAATCCAACTTTCCATTTGTGTAAAAACAGTTTTAGATTGATCTCTTTCAAAATGATGATCGTAACGGATCAGATCATACAGAAAAGTGAAACGGGATTTTTCCCAGACGTACTTGATGTCTCCGGTTTTCTCCGAGAAATCAGGAATTTCTGTCCAGTGTTTTGAAATGTCATATTGAAATCCATTTTCAGGATTTGTGAGCCAATCCGGAACGGTATAAAATTTCGAATTAAAATATAAAAATTGGTTTTGATGAATCTTTTCAACGCGTTTCGAAAGTGCACGATAATCCTGATGTTTTAGCTCCTGAAATGTACCCGGGAAGAAAAACGCAACCGGATAATTCCGCCATCCTTCAGGTGTGATTGTTTTCTGCCGAGGATTTGTAGGAAATCGAATTTTTAGTATTCCTGTTCTTCGTTGAAGTTCATACCAAATCCGAAAGCCAGTATAACGCCAACCCATATGCTGAACAAATTGGAAAACATCTGACACTGCGGAAAAGGCAATTTTCAGACTTTGGCGCATTTGTTTCATGATAGTGTGTATAAGGCTGAGCACTGATAAAATGAAAAACAACAAACTGGACGTAAATTGGTTTAAATTTCATTTTCATTATATTGGAATAAGACGCAGGCAAAAAGTAACGGGTAAAAGGATATCAATGCCCCTCAATTTTAAATTTAACTGTACCTTAATACCCAATTGTATTTTTGGTTTTAATTTGTGATCATGATTTCCAATACCTCTCCCCGATATTCAACGCCGGTTTTAAAGAAAGATCAACCTGACGATACCTATAAATTTCAGCCCTTACCCTCTCCTTCCGGCAAGTATCCTTACCGATTAGCATTAGAGAAAATAATTCCGGACGTCAATACTGAAAAAACAATTTTCCATATGCTGGGCGATACGGGAAGTATTGGCAGACCAACGTTTCAGCATTTGGTAGCGAGTGAAATGGGCCGACAATATGAAACTGATGAATCGGAGCGCCCGCAATTCTTATTTCATCTGGGCGATGTTGTTTACAGTTTTGGCGAAGCCAGCCGCTACTATACTCAGTTTTTTGAACCTTACGAAAAATATCCCGGACCAATATTTGCTATTGCCGGAAATCACGATAGTGACGTAAATCCAAACGCTACGCCCTATAAAAGTCTGGACGCATTTAAAGCTGTCTTTTGTGATTCAGAATCCAGAGATATTAGTTTCGGTGGTGGAGTTGACCGAAAAAGTATGATTCAGCCTAACGTTTACTGGACATTGAAAGCGCCGCTGGCAAATATTATTGGCTTGCACGGTAATGTGCCCAAGTTTGGAGTAATTACCCCTGATCAGCAAAAGTGGTTTAAAGAAGAACTTATATCAGCCAATAAGGAAAGGCCAGACAAGGCATTGATTTTATGTTTACATCATGCGCCTTATTCCGCCGATATAAATCATGGTTCAAGCCTTCGGATGATCACACTTTTAGAGGAAATATTTGAAGAAACGGGCGTCAGACCAGATATTGTTTTCAGCGGCCATGTGCACAATTACCAACGGTTCACAAAAGAATATAAAGATGGATTAAAAATCCCTTTTATCGTTGCTGGCGCCGGAGGATATGATGAACTTCATCCTGTGGCTTTAAAAGACGATAAGCGCTTTACCAACGAAATCGATTTATTTGAAAGTGTAAACCTGGAAACTTATTGTGGAGATAAACATGGCTTTCTAAAAATCGCCATCGAAAAAAGAGGTACCGGGTTAACTTTGAAAGGACAATATTATACGATTCCACACGAAGAAAAAATGGATAATACCATGAAGGCTTCGCTGGCAGATGAATTTGAACTTCATCTTTAACTGGTGTTAAAACAAAAAAGCAAATCATTTCTGATTTGCTTTTTTATTGTGGGCCCTGCTGGATTCGAACCAGCGACCCCCTGCTTGTAAGGCAGGTGCTCTGAACCAACTGAGCTAAGAGCCCTTTCGGGAATTCAAAATAATAACCTTTTTTTCAACTTTCTGAGAAAAAGTAAAACGAGTTATTGCTAACTCGTTTTCTTGTGGGCCCTGCTGGATTCGAACCAGCGACCCCCTGCTTGTAAGGCAGGTGCTCTGAACCAACTGAGCTAAGAGCCCCTCTTGTCATCATTCGGGAGTGCAAATATGCAGGACTGATTTTCTTTATCCAAATTATCCATTGAAAAAATTTTAACTTTTTTAAATATATTTTCCAATGAACTGATAATCAGAATTCTGTTTATTCAAAATTTAAATATAAAGTCACCGTATGAGTGGTAAGTTTACCAATTCCCACGGCACTTGAATTTTTTGACGGGTTCAGAACATTTTTTAAACCTGTTGAAAATCTTAATTCAGGAGCAAATTTGAAAAACTCAAAAAACCGCTCATAACCTACACCATAATCAAGTGTAAAATCGGATGTTTGCGTATCAAGCCGACCTCCTGAACTTCCTGTTCCGGCTGTACTTTTTTTCACATTGGTTTCAAGTCCGAGCGTCACACCCGCAATCATATACATACGTGTATTGACCCGTCTTTTGGATTTATATTTTACGAGCAATGGAATTTCAAGCCAAGTAGATTCCCGCTTATCAATTTTATCAGGACTATTCGGATAGCTATACTTGATCTGCCGTTCGTAAAGAGAAACCGACGGTGTTGTCCGGATGTCAAAACGTTCATTCAGATAAGCATTGATTATAAAACCCATCCGAAAAGCCGTTTTCATCGGCGACTGGATCAGATAAGCAGAATCGCCGGGAACAAATGCATCGCTATGACGGATGTTGTAACTTGTAAATGGCATAGCAAACAAGATACCGTAATGGATCGGTTTGTCGTCATAATATTCCAAATGCCGGCGTACATAACCTTGTCCCTGCGCCTTAACTTCCTGTGATACAACACACAGGATAGCGAAACTGATAATTATTTTTGTCCTGTATAAATGGAGCAAATCCCGAAGGTTAATGGTATGCATTTGGTATTTTTAAAACCTGCTTTTTTATAAATTTCAAGAAAAGCCTCCCCATCCGGAAATGCCTGAACGGATTCAGGAAGGTAGGTGTAAGCTGAACTGTCCTTTGAGACGGTCTTACCTATCGTTGGTAATATATATTTAAAATAAAAATTGTAAAACTGTTTGAAAGGGAACGAACGTGGTTTCGAAAATTCAACAACAACACAAGTTCCGCCCGGCTTCATAACGCGATTCATTTCCGTCAATCCCGCCAACAGATTCTGATAATTACGTACTCCAAACGAAACGATCACAGCGTCGAAATAATTGTTCTCAAAAGACAAACTTTCCGAGTCTCCGCTTTGTAAAGTGATGATATCCTGCTTTCCAAGTTTGGCGATTTTCTCACGTCCTACCGCAAGCATTCCTTCCGAAATGTCGACGCCATAAATTTTTTCAGGATTAAGAGAAAGTGCCTCAATGGCAAAATCACCCGTACCAGTTGCAATATCCAGGATCACTTTTGGCTGCTGTTTTTTCAGCAATTTTATCGCACGTTTACGCCAGTAAATGTCTACACCACCGCTTAGTACGTGATTCAATAAATCATATTTTGGCGAAATGTTATCAAACATTTCCGCTACCTGTTCACGCTTGCTGCCGTCCTTGTCTTTATAGGGTACTACACTCATTTTCGATTTTCATAAAATTAGAATTACAAAACTAACAGATATTTATTGGTTATCGTTTTGCTGCATATATGTAAAGTTTGCATAAAGCATTGATTTTAAACCGGAACACCAGAATAAAAATCACGATAGTTTTATATTTGTTTCAATACCACGCACACTTACTGCACATGATTCGCAAATTTTTACAATTAATTGTATTTATTTCTATATCCTTTACGGCAAATGCTCAGTACAGAAGCGCCTGGAAAGATGCGTATGAAAAATACAAACATGGCCATTCCAGACAAAAAACGATCTCACCTTATTCTCTAACTATTCGGGGTGGGCTAACCCAATTTTACGGTGAATTGGGGCAGCAGGATATGCCGGCAATGTATGGTGTAGAAGTCAACAGAGCCTTTAACAAAACGCTTTCTCTCAGCCTGGAATATTCTATGGGAAAACTTGGCGGACAAGAAGTTTCTTTTTTTAATTCTTATTTTATCAATGAATATAACGCCATAGAATTACTGGCAAAATGGAATTTGACCGAACAATTTGTTCCAAATAATGATGGAGAATTTAATATAAACCTTTATGCCGGATTGGGGTTAATGATGTTTAGCGCCAATGCTTTTGATATTAAAACAAACAACTTGTTACGATTTACGAATAGCAAAACGAGTGCCAGAAATCCACTTTTTTTACGCTGGGGAAAGCCACACGGAAAATGGGGAATCAAAAAAACGAATGAGCGAATTATTCCAATCGGAGCTTCGTTTGATTATAAATTGTTCGAAAAACTCATCTTCGGTTTTGATTATCATTTTTATTTTGTGCGTAGTGATAAGGTAGACGCCACTTCCGGTATGCGTTTGATTAATCCCGAAGAAGCAGATTCTTACAGCAAATCGCCTAATGATAAATTCAGTTTTCTGGCACTGTCAATGACATATAAATTCAGCGGCAATCAGAAAAAGAGAAGACGCTGAAATCTTAATTTTATACAAAATTTTTTATCCGCTTAATTTTCATCCCTTGGCCTCAATTGAATACAAGTTATATCCAACATTACTAAATCTTTTTGATCGTTATCAGAAAGGTTATATTGAAAAAACCGATTTTCTGAACCGGATCAATCGCGTCCCGATTCCGCAGACAGAATCCCAGGCGAAAGGATCATCTTTCGAAGAAGCGGTAATAAAAGGTGTTAATGAAAATACTTTTGACGCGGAAATACTCGACAAAGTCCGTGCATTATTACCACGGCCTATGATGAAAACGCAGGTTTATTGCGAACATCAGCTTGATAATGTTTTGTTATATGGCTATGTAGATGTAATTGGAAAAACGCTGGCAGTCGATATAAAAACGACCAATAACTACCAGCCCGGCAAATTTGAACATAGTCATCAAAATTTTTACCTGCCCGCCTTACGCTCAAAAGGAATCAGAACCTTGCGCTATGTAATTACAGATTTCCAGGATGTGTATCAGGAGAATTATGATCAAACGATAGATTTTTCCGTACAGGAAATTCAGATAAAGTTATTTTGTGATTTTTTGGAGGAGCATCGGGGTGAGGTGACGGACGGGAGAATTTTTGGGAAGTAGAACCTAATCAAGGCTCATATAGAACAAATGTTAAATCTGAAACCTGTCCAAATTGCTTATCAGCTGAAAGAAGTGGAACATCGAGAAAGATAGCTGTGGCAGCTACAATGGCGTCTGGTAATTTTAACGCGTAATTACGGCGGATTTGTTTTGTGATTTCTTTGATGCCAGATTAAGGTCAATAATTATACATTCTTCCAAAAATAATTCAACCCAGGTTTCTTCCTTCAAAGTAATTCCCTTGTATCCCAAAAGTTCGAGTTCATTAATAAAGAAACATAAGTCTCGACATCCTGCAAAATTAAACCTAGATTTTTGTCTCCTTTAAATAAGTAAAGAGCGATATTCGTATCAATCAGAATCTTACTCCCACTCATCACGGATCCGCTTTTGAATTTCTAACGGATCTTCTTTTAAATTTAGCATTCCAACATATTTTTTCGCATTGAGCCTCTTTTTACCTTTAGGCAATGAACCCTGAGGCAGAATCTCGTCGAGACGTTGGCCCTTTTTAAGTATGAATACCATTGCTTTTATATTTTATATCAACAAGTTAACAAATAACTATGGGAGGCACAAAAAATTAATTCAAATATCGATTGCGCTAAAACAAAAAATCCTGCTAGAATTTCTTCTAACAGGATCCTGTGGTGATGGACGGAATCGAACCGCCGACACAAGGATTTTCAGTCCTTTGCTCTACCGACTGAGCTACATCACCAGCTCAACTCGTTCCCTTTGGGACTGCAAAGGTAGAATTACGATTTGTTTTTCCAAATTATTTTGGAAAATAATTTGGAAAAAATTTCTTCACTTTATCTTCATTAAAGCTTAGAACTCTGATTTTCTTTAACTTAACTAACTAAAAAAAATTATTTATTTTTAAAAACTTGATGCTAATTACATTTTTACCATATTTGTTTTTAGTATGCTTGCATACTAATTTAAAGAAATACCGTTATTGATGCAGTAAAACCGAATTTTATGGCAATAATCCAGCAAATCATATTTTTAGCAATTCTTGGAATTGTCGGCTGGTTGGTTTTTAAACGGGCCAGTCTCATTCGAAATACCATCTTGTTAGGGCGTGATGAAGATCGAACAGATCAGCCTGCGGTGCGTTTCGCTACTATGCTTCGCATTGCATTTGGACAAAAAAAGATGTTTGACAGGCCGCTTATCGGCGTTATGCATTTTGTCGTTTATGCAGGATTTCTGTTGATTAACATTGAAGTATTGGAAATTGTGCTTGACGGAATCCTGGGGAAACACAGACTTTTCGCTCCTTTTCTGGGCTCGTTTTATACTTTTTTAATTGGCTTTTTTGAATTTCTTGCAGTCGGTGTTTTGGTAACCTGCACTATATTTTTAATTCGTCGTACGCTTTTAAAAGTTGAAAGATTTCAACCTTTCCGTCATAGAGAAATGAATGGCTGGCCGCAGCTTGATGGAAAAATCATTCTACTTTTTGAAATCGTTTTGATGGTTGCCATCTTGACTATGAACGCGGCTGATACAGTTTTGCAGGAAATGGGAAGTCATCACTATACCCGCACTGGTAACTTTGCTTTCAGTCAGTTTTTAAAACCTCTCTTTGCAAACTGGAATGAAACTTCACTGATAATTTATGAGCGGTTTGCCTGGTGGTTTCATATTCTTGGCATTTTCACTTTTGCAGTTTATGTAACTTACTCGAAACATTTACATATAGCACTGGCATTTCCAAATACTTATTTCGCCCGTTTGACACCAAAAGGAGAAATGAATAACATGCCGGATATTACCAAAGAGGTAAAAATCATGCTGGGTTTAACAGAAGCGACAGCAACCAACGGTGAAGAAAATGCCATTCCAGAACGTTTTGGAGCGAAGGATGTGCCTGATTTAAGCTGGAAAAATCTGATGGATGCATATTCATGTACAGAATGTGGGCGATGCACGGAAGCTTGTCCGGCTAACATCACCGGCAAGAAATTGTCTCCCCGCAAGATCATGATGGATACGCGCGACAGACTGGAAGATATTGGCAGGAATATGCAGGCAAACAACGGAAATTTTGTCGACGACGGAAAAAGTCTGATGGGCGATTATATCAGCAATGAAGAAATTCTGGCCTGTACAACCTGTAATGCCTGTGTACAGGAATGTCCGATCCTCATTAATCCGCTGGATATAATTCTTCAATTGCGCCGTTACAAAATCATGGATGAAGCACAGGCACCCAGCGCATGGAATTCAATGTTTCAGAATCTGGATACCAATCAGGCACCATGGAAATTCTCGCCGGGAGATCGTTTCAACTGGGCTGATAAATTGAGAAATGAAGTTTAAGTTTATTTGCTTAAAATCGATTCCCAATTAAATCTATCAAAAATTTCAGAATCAATGAGTGAAATAATAACATACAAAGTTCCAACCATGGCCGAAATGGCGGCTAATCATGAAATGCCGGAAGTGCTTTTCTGGGTTGGCTGTGCCGGTTCTTTTGACGATCGCTATAAAAAAGTGACGGTAGCTTTTGTAAAAATATTAAACAAAGCAGGTGTGAAATTTGCGGTCTTGGGAACGGAGGAAAGCTGCACCGGCGATCCTGCTCGTCGTGCCGGTAATGAATTCACTTTTCAAATGCTGGCCATGTCCAATATTCAGGTTCTGGATATGTATGGTGTAAAAAAGATAGTAACGGCCTGTCCTCATTGTTTTAATACGCTTAAAAACGAATATCCCGAACTTGGTGGAAATTATGATGTAGTTCACCATTCCGAATATTTGCAGCAATTAATCAACGAAGGCAGAGTCAGAATTGAAGGTGGGGAAACTTTCAAAGGCCGCAAAATAACTTTTCATGATTCCTGTTATCTAGGAAGGGCAAATGGCATTTACGAGGCACCTCGCCATGTTTTGGAAGCGTTAGATGCTGATCTGGTTGAAATGAAACGTTGCAAAACCAAAGGACTTTGCTGCGGCGCAGGTGGCGGACAAATGTTTAAAGAACCCGAAGCCGGCAAGAAAGATATCAACATAGAGCGTATTGAAGAAGCCATTGAAACTGGCGCAACAACAATTGCTGTTGCCTGCCCATTTTGCATGGTCATGATGACGGATGGCGTTAAAAACAAGGAAAAAGAAGATACGGTTAAAGTTTTTGATCTCGCAGAACTGATTGCACAGGCCGAGGGACTATAATTTCAGTTTTTCACATCGCTTATTGTTTTTGAAAACTTAACAAATAACCCGTAATGTCTGCCAGTGCCTGTTCGTCTAAACCCAGATTAATGGGTTCTGGCATTAACGAGTTAGGAAGTTTTTCGCGCTTTTTGATATCTGTTGACTTAATCACATATTTTGTTCCTGCAACATCTTTCAGTACTACATTATTCCCGTCACTTAATAAAAATCCGAAATAGGATTCTCCTTTTTTCGTAGTAACAGCATAGGCTTCGTAACCAAAAACAATATTGGCCGACGGATTTATGATCGCGTCAAGCAAGGAAGTTTTGTCAAATTTTTCATGAATTTTGGTAAGATCCGGACCAATTTCTCCTCCGTCTTCACCGTGTCTGTGACAAACTGCACAGTTGGTAATAAATATTTTTTTGCCGTTTTCAGGATTTGCGGTCATCCGGTTAATAAAATCAACCTTCATCACTTTTCCGTTTCGTGGAAAAAACTGACTGCCGACCGTCCGCACGTTTTGACTTGGGTTTTTGAAAATTAATTCACTCACTGATTTCGCAATCGTATCCGGAAGTTTTCCCTGAACTCTCATTTCAATCAACATATCACCGCCGGACGGATCCAGCGCCATTTGTTTTGCCGAAGAAATTCTTGCTGTTAAAGATTGTTTCTCATCAGAAAGCGTTCTTTTTAAAGTTACCATTTTCTGATTAACTGGTGCAGTTGTACCCGATTCAAAAGATTTCCAATCCAGCAAATCGGCCCAGTCATTGGTTTTTCTAAAATTCAGCCACCATGTAGCATCTGAAGACACATCCGGAAGTTTGGATTTCGATAATTCAAGCATTGCCACCGCTGCTTTTTTATCACGAATAAACGCCAGGGCAGTCACAGATTTTTTACGCTCCGATTTTAAAATACTTGCAGCCTCGGCCCGTAATTTCAAATCATTAACAGCTGCAACCGGATGTAATCGCCAGATAAGATTTAATTCCTGCGCTTTCCAGGATTTTGGTTCCTCCGGATAAATTTCCTTAACCAAAGTATAAACTTCCATTTCCTTCCGTTCTGAAACGGTTCCAATTGCTTCCAGTAACCACGGATCTTTTCCGTCATACTGTTTTAAAAGCTGGCGAATAATTTCTTTTGATTGTGAAAAAGGAATATCTCTTAAAGAAGTCGCAACCTCAGCTTGAACTGCGGCATCAGGATCTGCTGCCAGTTGTTTTGCATAAGACAAAATATCTGAATTTGTGGCCCTGAGTGCGCGATAAGCATTCAATCTTAAAGCCGCATTCTGACTTTTTAACAAAGTTTCAACTTCCGCTTTTCCTTTTTCTCCCAACTGTGCCAATAACCATATTGCCCTTGCCGAATGATAGGGATTTTCAGATTTTAAAAGTATTTTAACTGGCTCAACAGCGGTATCACCTTTCTTTTTCAATAAGTCAAAAGCCACTGCTCTGACATTGACAGCAGGATTTTTTAGTATTTCAATCAAACCTTCCGTTGTCGTAAAATCAAGTTTTGGAGCGACTGGTTTTTTATTTTTGGGTGTAATCCTGAAAATCCGACCGTATCCTTTTTTATCTTTCATCGCATGGCCGCCCACAATCGGATCATACCAGTCGGCGATGTATAATGCTCCGTCCGTGCCCGCTACAATATCCGAAGGCCGAAACCATTTTCTGGTATCATTATCGGTCTCAAACCATTCATATTTCTCCGAAGCCTGGGAAAAAGAACTGATCAGATTTTTTCTTTTCAAATCAAATCCTGCTCCGTTTTTTTCCGGTTTATAAGCAAAAATAACATTTCTTCCTGCCTCACAACTTAGTAACATGCCTCTGTATTGAGGCCCTAAACCATCTCCTTCATAAAACATAATTCCAGTTGGTGAACCCGCTCCGGTATTATCGCCAGCCGGCATCACGCCCGGATCTTCCTGATGCCAATGCGCTGTAAAAATATCTTGTCCGGGACGCCGATCTGCCTGCCAGAATCTTGTTCCATCCGACGAAAAATATCCTGCGTTTCCATATTCCGGCAAGTAAGAAGTGCGGCACGTAATTACCTGATCATCATTATCATTCTGCCAGCGATTTCCGTAGCTATCCATGCAAACTTCATAACTGTTACGAAAATTATGGCCGACTACTTTCAGTCCTGTGCCATCCGGATTAATTCTCAAAGCCAGCCCTCCTACCCAAATCCGGCCATCGTCAGATTTCATATTCCCCTCATTTTTCAAATTATAAGGCGTTCCTCCGGTATACAAACTTCCGCTTCTGAGCATCCAGCCACTTTTGTCCTTGACCATATGCGGACCGGCATTTCCCGTGTTGAAATACCACAAACCATCCGGACCAACAACCAGAGAATGCAAGGAATGATCATGATCAAAACCACCAAAACCTGTCAGAAAAACTTCCCGTCTGTCCGGTTTGTCATCACCATTATCATCCGTATAAATCAACAAATTCGGAGCGCAGGAAACGATAACTTTATTGCCGATTACAGCAATTCCCAGCGGTGCCGTCAACAAAGAATCTTCTACAAAAACTTTTGAATTATCAGCCTTTCCATCACCATCTGTATCTTCCAGAATCATCACCCGGTCGCCCTTTTGTTTGTGGGATAATCTTTCGGCAGGTTTTGTATTGAAATCGCGGTAATTAACGGCTTCGGTAATCCAGATTCTTCCTTTTGCGTCCACATCCATATTCGTGGGATTATTGAACATCGGTGCCTCTGCCCAAAGCGTCGCTTCCAGATCATCAGGTGTGTAAAGTTTTGATGTATCACCAGCCAGACTTTTTAGAGGATTTTTAGTTTTTATCAATCCATAATCAGTTGAATCTTTATCCGTCGAAAATGATAAAAACAGACTTAGCAGAAGTCCGGAAAAAGTTAGAAAAATCAGCGTTGGGCGCATATTTAATTAGAAAATGCAGGTGATTTTATTTATCAGAATTGAAATAGTTTATTCAAATATTTCTTATTGTGTTGATAACAGGTGACGATATCCACATCCTTTGGACTTGCCCATTCCAACTGCATCCAGCCCTCATAACCCATATCTTTAACCGCTTTTGCAATTTCCGGCCAGTTCAGCGTTCCTTCACCCAGTCGCTGTCCATTTTCCTTCATGTGAAGTTCACAGATCCGATCTTTACCGAGAATTTTCAATTCTTTGAAAACATCATTTCCTGCATCTGTTGCATTTCTGAAATCGTAGTAAACTTTTACAGATTTCGATCCGATCTGGTCAATAATACGGATATGTTCCTGAGCCGTCAGGTAAGATTCTATTCCTAATGTAATACCTGATTTCTCAGCGTAAGGCGCAGCTTTTTTCAGTTTTTCAATAACTGCATTTTGTCCGGAAATATCATTTCTTAAATCCCCTTCCGAAAAAAATGCCAGTAATATTACCTTGGCATCCAGCGCTTTGGCCGCATCAATACTTTTCAAAACCCATTCTTCGGCTCTTGGATCAGATTTATACGGTACCCGGTTTAATTCACCAATAGCCAGACTTGATATTTTTATTCCTGAATCCGTTGAAGCTTTCCTGATCATTTCCAGCGTTTTCGGATCTGATAAACCTGTTGGATCTTTGCTTGTGTTGTAGCTAACCTGCACGCCTTGCAAACCAATTTTTCTTGCAATATCAAAAGCGTCAGGTGATAAAGATTTGCCCAAAGACCAGTCGCAGGCCCCAAGCTTAAAGGCAGATTTTGCTGTCGGGAACAGTTTCATGCCTGCCGCAGCACCGAACATTAATGCAGATTTTTTAATCGCTTGCCGCCGGTTCATCTTATTTATTTGCTTTTCTAAAAAAAGAAAGAAACTTTGTATTATACTGTTGGAGAAATCTCGTTAAGCTGATTAAGCATTGAAATGACTGCATTCAGGATTACGAACTTAGTTTTCCTGTGACTTGTTTTAATACTTACCGCATCAACAGATTACATTTTTAATTTAATAAACTGATCACCATGTATATCCCTTTTAGTGAAATAGATTTATCAGCCCGTGTCTGGATTTATCAGGCTAACCGGAAATTTACAGATGAAGAAGTTGGTATTCTTACGGAAACTTTGAAAGCCGCTTTGGAAAATTGGGAGGCACACGGACATCCGCTTACGGCATCAGGGAAAATTTTCGAACACCGGTTTGTGGTAATCGCAGTGGATGAATCGAAAGAATTGCCAAGCGGTTGTTCTATTGATAAATCGGTTCACTGGTTACAGGAAATTGGCAGCAGGTTGAATATCGATTTCTTTGACCGTTCTCTGGCCTATCTTGATGATAACAATAATGTTGAAACCATTCCGGTTCCGAAAATTAAACAGGCCGTTACGGAACAGATCATTACACCATATACTACAATTTTCGATAATCAGGTAACAACCAAGGCACAATGGATGAAACGCTGGAAAACGCCGGCATCCAATTCATGGCTCAGTCGTTATTTTTCAGCTCAAACTGCTTCCTAGTTTTGAAAGGTTTATCCGGCGGCTTAGCTTTGCAAACTACTTACTGATACCTGCATGAAAACTTTTGGACTGTTTGCCACATTTTTTTTCGTAATTTTACTTACAGGATGCGACAAAAATGTTGTTTACAAAGCATACGAAGACATTGACGACGGCCAGTGGTTTATCAAAAATACGCCTTCTTTCAAGGTTGAAATCAAAGATAGCACGCAGCTTTATAATGTATTTTACCTGGTAAGGAATACGTTGCAGTATCCTTACTATAATTTATATCTGACAAGAAAAATCACGGGGCCGGACACCACTTTGATGTCAACAACGCTGCAAGAGATTTTTATCTCCAATGAAACAACAGGAAAACCATTTGGTAAAGGTTTGGGAGATTTATTTGATCATAAAATTCCTTTTCTGACAAATTATAAATTCCCAAAATCAGGTACTTATACTTTTACACTTTCCCAGTCGATGCGACAAAATCCATTGCCGTTTGTGATGGGAATTGGTATAAGTGTTGAAAAAGTTGAGAAGTAAACAAATAAGGATTCTCCGTGAAAGAGAATCCTTATTTGTTTTAAATATTCGAATTTGACTGATTTCCTGATTGACTTTCCGGTCTTTTACGCGGACGGTTTCGATAATTCCGGTATCGCTTTTTCTTAACTTCCTGTTGCTCCACAATCTTTTGCAGCTCTTCTGCCTTATCCTCTTCAACTTCGTGAACAGGTTCTCCAAGCAAAAATCCGTATGGTTCCAGACTTGGAATGGTGTCTAAAATAACTTTCAAAATTGCCGTAACCGGTAACGCCAGAATTAAACCTGATAATCCCCAAAGCTGTCCGCCCAAAAATAAAGCTACGATCGCAGCCATCGGATTCACACTTACTTTTGATCCGACGATGTTGGGTGTGATAAAATTTCCTTCCAGAAACTGAACAAAGCTCATCACCCCGATAACGCCTACTGCATACCAGTAAGAATCCATGGTAACAATACTCAACAAAGCCGGAAATAGTGAGCCAATCAAAATTCCGATGTAAGGGATCAAAATTAAAAATCCTGCTAAAAATCCGAAGAAAATAGCGTGCGGCACACCCAGAATTAAAAGTCCGATACTGTTTAAAACGCCGACAATAATGATAACCAGAAATAATCCGGACAAATAACTTTGGATTACGCTGTAAATCTTTTTCAGCAATGCATTCAGATCTTCGTTAGGAACGCCGGCTATCGCTTTGTAAAAAAATCTTCTGAAAAAATCCCGGTAAAGCAGGAAGAAAAAAACGTAAAGCGGAAGTAAAATAAATGTTGAAATGGCTCCGGTTGTCGTTACCAGTGTGTTTAATAATACAGCGCGTCCTTCGCTGAGCATATCAACCAGATATCTTTTCGCCTCAGTAACTTGCTGTGTACGGCTCAGACTTAAATACCGTTCGCCCATCGTTAAAGTCTGATCCAGAATGATTTCTGCCTTTTCCGTAATTCTCGGTAACTCCTCTGCAAAACCACCGATCTGGATTGTTACGACGTAGGCCAGAATAAAAATTATGATTATCAAAACCAGAATGCTTAATAAAATTGCGGCAATACGCGGAACACGACGATGTTCAAGCCAGACGCAAACAGGATGAAGAAGTATCGCAAGCAAAACTGAAAAAGCAAGCGGAATTAATGTTTCACGAAGTACAAAAAGAATATAAACACCTGAGATTATTGCAACAAGAACGCTGGCCAGCTTCAGGTACGCTGGTGTTTCTTTATCTTTGTTTGATAGTGATTGTAAAGGACGATTCATGAATAAGTTATATTATCTGTTATTTGCTGCAAAGACTGTTTTTTCTACCTGTAATCCGGATAAAGCGAATGGTTTTGACAAAGTATTTTCCCATTATACATTCACCAAAATCGGTAAATTACCGATCCAGGCAAATGAAAGTTCCGGTATAGCCAAAAGCCAGAACAAAAATGCCTTCTGGACACATAACGACAGTGGCGGAAAACCTGAATTATACGAAATTGACTTCCAAGGTAAGCTTCTGTCTACAAAACTTATTCCCGATGCAAAAAATTCAGATTGGGAAGATCTTGCAGAAGATAATAATGGTACGATTTATATCGGAGACTTTGGCAATAATGACAACACAAAACGTCAGCTGACGGTATATAAAGTTGCACCAGGAGATTCGACGACCGAAAAGATTACCTTTAATTATGCAGACCAGAAACAATTTCCGCCTTCACAAGACAATTTTAATTATGACTGTGAAGCAATGTTTTACCACAACAAAAATCTTTTCCTGTTTTCGAAAAATTGGAGTCGTACCAATAAATATGTAAGATTATATTCGCTGCCTGCTCAAAAGGGAAATTATGCTATTACGCCTTTTGACAGTATTCAGATTGACACGCCGGTTACCTCGGCAGATATCAGCCCGGACGGGAAAATATTTGCGCTGCTGACTTATGGAAAAATATTACTATTTGGAGTAGAAAATAATGAGATCAATTTTAAAAAACCTTTGGGTTGTTTTAAGTTTGTCAGAAAGCAAGCCGAGGGTTTAATGTTTGTCAATAATACCGATATGATTGTTACCAATGAGCAGCGTGAATTTTTCCGTATTACTTACCGCTGATATTATGTTTTTGTTAACAATGCAATAATGTAGATAATGTCAAAATCACAACAGCTAATTTCGAATTGGATTTAACACCGAAACATCACATGAGCAGTGCAAAAGCAACCCACTCAGCACCGAAGGTATTAGTAGTTGACGACGATTCAGACATAGTTGAGCTTCTGGAATATAATCTTGTTAAAGAAGGATATTCTGTCCAAACAGCCTCTAATGGCAGGAAAGCCATAGAAACAGCCAAAACTTTTATTCCTGATCTGATCCTTTTGGATATTATGATGCCTCAGCTTGACGGCATCGAAACAGGAAGAATTTTACGCCAGAACCCGGATATTAAGCATACCTACATTTTATTTTTAACAGCCCGTTCAGAAGAATATTCTGAAGTGGCCGCTTTTGAGGTTGGTGCGGATGACTACATTACCAAGCCAATTAAGCCCCGCGCGCTGATGAGCCGGATCAATGCTTTGTTCCGTCGTGAAGCACAAAAAGCAGATTCCGGAGATCAGATTGAAGTGCTGGATTTAGTAATTAACCGGAAAAATTATACTGTAACGCAGGGCCAGGATAAATCGATTGTGTTACCGAAAAAGGAATTTGAACTTTTGTTTTTCCTAGCCCAAACGCCGAATAAAGTTTTCAGTCGCGACGAATTGTTGCAAAAAATCTGGGGTGCTGATATTTATGTTTTAGAACGCACCGTTGACGTACATATCCGTAAACTTCGCGAGAAACTTGGTGACAGATATATTAAAACATTAAAAGGCGTAGGTTACATGTTCACAGACGAAGCAGAATAATCAGTTATTAACTTTTTCATCGGTTTTAACTTTTTCGTCCTTTTTGTCTTCCTCATTTTCCTTGTCATCTTTTTCTTCCTCGCTTTTTGGTTTCTTTTTCCTGAAAGCCAGTTTGATATTCACCTGACCTTTTTCATCTACGGCCCGAAGATAAATTCTTGAACCCTTTTTATTCTTCGGGTCGTTAGGACTAAGCTGATAGGTAGAATCACGACGACTCAGATTCCTCAACGGGATTTCAATACTGATATCTGTTTTGTTTCCAAAACTGTAAATCCCATCCAGAAATAAAGTCATCACGTTTGACTCGATTTCCATCGGTTTGATTATTATTTCCTCGCCATTCAAAACAAGGTCATTTCTAATTGGCGCAAAGCGTACCTGTTCCAGATTTCTGTTTTTGAATATCAGTTTTTTCATTTTCAAAAACGGCTCAAAATTGATAATCTGAGCTCTTTCCAAATCCAGTTTCACTTCCCCCTTCATACTTTTTGGTATGAGCGTTACATCGTTTTTAAGATTGGCAGAAAAGTTAAATTCCGTATTCAGTTTTCCTTTCAGATTCAAGTGAGTTACCGCTTTCTGGCCAAAATTGTTGAAGGAATAGAAAACCGAATGAACATCCGCATTATCAACTTTTCCTTTAATTTGTACACGAGGCGGCTCTGATGAATAAGGATTCATGATGGAACCGGAAATTTTCACACCTCCTCCAAATGCTCTCATTGAAAAGTTATTCAGCGCAACGGTGTTATTTTTTACAGTGACCAATCCTTTCATATCCTCCGCTGAAAAATGATGATAAACCATATGTTTGGATTGAATTTTAGCATCAATCTCCATCTGGTCTATTACATTATCAAGCATATCAGAAAGTTTAAATTTCTTTTTGCCTTTCTTCTGAGTTGTTGTTCTTTTTGCTACAAAAACCTCCATCCAGTTCATTTTCCAATTTGGAATATTCATATCCACAGAAGCTTTGAGTATCCGCGGAGACCCAAAAAGATATGGGATCAGGTTTGTAATTGCACCTTTCACATACATCGCATTATGCCCGTCGTTCATATTAAGCACAGGCATCAGAAAATCCTTTTCATCAAAATAAATGTCACCGTTTACCTTTGACATATGAACTTCTCTCGGAATATAATCCAGCGCCAGATTATCAAGTTTTACTCTTCCGATAAGTTTTCCATTAAACTGATCTGTTTTTGGATTATAAAAATTTCGTAAACTGCCATCATAATGAATCTGAATATACGCTTCCCCGCCCCTGACAACATATCGTTTTGGATCCAGCAATCCGTTGACAGTTGCAGAATCAGCTTTCACTTTTCCCCGGATCACCGCAATTGGATCCGTTATATTATCAATTTTCAGGTCAAAACTGAACGGCAGCGTTTCAAATAAACCTTTCACACCTGGCACATTAACCTGCGTATTCAGCAATCCCGGCGGTTTTGTTTTATCACCCTGATTTGTATATACGCCTTTTGCTTTCATGTCCCGGAGCACGCCAATCGGCAGTTGGTACTGAAAAGTATCCGTTTCAAAAACTACATGAACTGCCGGCGGTTCATGAGAGAAAATACCTTCAACACTTACACGGGTATCCACTTTTGTTTTAACGCCAATGGAATCCAGCATGCCGGAAATTTTTTTCGGAAGTAATACTATGGCGTTACTAACTTCAATTTTACGTGCCCCAAAACCCAGGTTGAAATGTGCCGGTTTTTCAGACAAATCAAACAATCCTTTTATCTCGATAAGATCCTGTGTAGCAACCCGAAGCTGGGAAGAAGGACGAAGGTAAAGATGTTTTTTACGTTGGTTATAAGAAAGTGAGAGGTTGGCAAAAGTCTCCTGATTAATCAAAAACCCACCTTTTTCAGGTTTAAAGGTAAGTCCTTCAAAAAATATTGGACCATTAATATTAGCATTCCAGGAGGAATCTGAATGACTGACCCGATTGGTTACGTCCCGAAAAACAGCTCCAAACTTTTTCCCGGTAGTAGAATCTGCGAAGTGAAAACCAAAATTATATAAGTGAATTCTTCCCAGTTTATCGATCAGCTGCTCACCTTTCGAATCCTTCTTTTTTTTGCCTTTTGTTTTTTTAGCGCCAAAAAGAGACATGTTTGTATAACCATCTTTTCTCACAAATAAAGTAGCATCTCCATCCTGAATGACAAGATTTTGCAACCGGATTACTCCTTTGTAAAAACTTCCAAAATCAAGCGCTACGTGGATAAGTTTGGCGTTAAGAAGATCTGTGTTATGCTGATTGTAAAGACTGTCGCGTAAAATGACGTTGTAAAGCGTGAAGTTAAATCCAAAACCATCCTGAAAAGGCCGGAATCTGAAACCTTCAATATCCAGACTTCCGTTAATTTCTTCATTGACAGCCGCCTTCACTTTTACAAAAATCTCTTCCTGATTTTTATAAAACCAAAGTTCCACGCCCGCAATCAGCAGACCAATGAAAAGTGCAAAAATTGCAATGCCTTTTAAGATTTTCTGAAACATTGAGGGGTCTCTACGTGTAAAGATAAAAGTAACTGATTTATATTGAAATGGCTACATCGCCATATTCAATATTGCAGGAGAAATTACTTTTAGATCAGATCATTCACCATAAATTAATTCTATGCAAATAATATGCCAAGGTATTCCGGCTTTTTTTGCCCGGCTTGTGATCTTCCTTTGAACAACTTCGGTATTAACAGCAAAAAATGCTAATTTTGCGCACTCTTTTGCAACTCAAAGAGTTATCATTTTCATTAATATAGTTATAAAATGCTACTGAGCGAACAGGAAATATTGCGCCGCCAAAAGCGCGAGGAATTAATCAGGATGGGAATTGAACCATATCCTGCTGAGGAATTTGTAGTAAATGTTACTGCGGCTGATATCATAAAGAATTACGAAAACAATAAGATAGATTATAAGAATGTTTCGATTGCAGGCCGTTTGATGGGTTTCCGGATCATGGGAAGTGCCGCTTTTGCTGAAATGCAGGACAGTACGGGCCGTATTCAGTTGTATTTCCGCCGCGATGACCTTTGTCCGGGTGAAGATAAAACGCTTTACAATACCGTATTCAAAAAACTGCTTGATATTGGTGATATTATTGGTGTTCAGGGATTTGTGTTCACTACGCAAACCGGAGAAATTTCCATCCATGTTCAGGAATTCAAGATTTTAAATAAATCGCTTCGTCCTTTACCCGTTGTAAAACGTGATGAAGATGGTAAGGTCCATGATGGATTTACCGATCCGGAATTGCGTTACCGTCAGCGTTATGTGGATTTAATCGTAAATCCGGAAGTGCGCGATATTTTCATAAAACGTGCGCGGATCATTACAACCATGCGTTCGTATTTTGATTCAAAAGGATGGCTGGAAGTTGAAACTCCGGTATTGCAAACCATCCACGGTGGTGCTGCAGCGCGTCCTTTTCAAACACATCATAATGCACTTGATACAGATCTTTTCCTGCGCATTGCTACTGAACTTCACTTAAAACGTTTGATCGTTGGTGGATTTGAAGGTGTTTATGAATTCGGGAAATTGTTCCGTAACGAAGGTATGGACCGTACGCATAATCCGGAATTTACAACGGTTGAGCTTTACGTTGCCTACAAAGATTATTTGTGGATGATGCGCATGACTGAACAAGTTTTGGAACAAGTCGCCATTGCAACCAACGGAACTACAAAAGCACAATTTGGTGATGTTGAACTGGATTTTGCAGGACCTTACCAAAGATTGAGTATTACGGACGCAATTCACCAATACACAGGATTGAACGTAGATGCCTTGGATGAGGCAGCAATTCGTGAGCAATGCCGCGCCTGGGGCATGGATGTGAACGATAGCATGGGGAAAGGAAAACTGATCGATGAAATCTTTGGCGAAAAAGTGGAAGAATTTATCATTCAGCCAACATTCATTACGGATCATCCGGTGGAAATGTCTCCGTTGACTAAAAAACATCGTGAAAAACCAGGTATGGTTGAGCGCTTTGAATTATTTGTGAACGGAAGAGAAATAGCGAATGCTTATTCAGAGTTAAACGATCCGATTGAACAACGTGAACGTTTTGAAGATCAGCTGAAACTGAAAGAACGAGGTGATGATGAAGCCATGGAAATGGATGAAGATTTCCTTCGCTCGCTTGAATATGGTATGCCGCCAACATCAGGAATTGGTATCGGTATTGACAGGCTTACGATGTTACTGACCAATAATTCAAGCATTCAGGAGGTTCTTTTCTTCCCCCATATGCGTCCGGAGAAGAAACAGGAATTGGCAAAAGATGCTGATTATATCGCGGCCAATGTTCCGGCTGTATGGATTCCTGCTTTGCAGAAAATGAATATTTTGACGATTGAGCAATTGAAAGCAGCAAATCCGAATAAAATATTTAACGATTTGGGCGGAATGCGTAAAAAATTGAAGATTGACGAAAAAATGCCCGGACTTGAAGATGTTAAAACCTGGGTTGAGTAATTCTTCATTCCTATAAAACAAAAATACCGCAACTTGACACTGCGGTATTTTTTTGCTCTGACAAGCTCCCGACAAGAAAGAAAAACTATATTTTTTTTACTTGTACAGCGTTTAGTCCTTTTTTTCCCTCAACGACTTCGTATTCAACTTGGTCGTTTTCACGGATAGTAAGTCCTCCCAATCCTGTCACGTGAACAAAGATGTCTCTGTTTGTGTCGTCTTCAACGATGAAGCCGTATCCCTTAGCTTCATTGAAAAATTTTACAGTACCTGTTGGCATAATAGTGGAAATAAAAAAATGAAATAAGTTGAAAATACATCAAGAATTGCAAACGTTCCATTAGTAATCTTTAACGCTATTTTGCCAAATTATTGAGGGAGGCTCAACCGATTGACAGAATAAATTTTGGATATTTTTACCGGGGCTTCCCAATAATAATGTACCATTTACAATTTCTCTAATCACAAAGAAACAAAAATTGTTCGGAAAACAATTTATTTGCACCAAGAATTTGAAAATTTCCAAGTTAACGGTCAAATTCTTATAAATTACGATCCGTAAAAATTACTTTACTCTTTGTATATTGCAGAGAAAATTGCTAGTTATGAGCTAATTATTCCAAAAGCTAATATGAATCGTCTTCGTTATTTTGTAGAGAATCAGATATTTGGAGTTTGTGCAAGAATGGGTGAAAAACTCAATTTCCCGGCTAGTAGTATTCGCCGTTACTTCATTTATGCCACTTTCATGACCTTCGGTTCACCGATCATTTTGTATCTGGTGCTTGCCTTTTGGATGGAAATGCGTCAAAACTGGCGAAAACACAATACGCCTACGATTTGGGAGCTTTAACAGGAAACATAATCCTTGTGAGTTCTGAAAAGCGGTGTTTTCCTAAAACAAAATATTCCCATACAATACTTCTGTAATAAAGCGGAGCCCTGTAAGTGGTTTGCTCGCGCTCTTTTATCAATTTGGGCATCATGGCATAAAATGCAAAATGAGCTCTGATAATAGCAAAAACGTCGGGCCAGGCACCTGAGGCTATAAATCGTGCGCTTGAAATTCCGTCTAAAATTAACCTGAAAAACAAAGTTTTCTTTCTTCTGCCAATTGGCAGATTTTTGAAAAGCATGATCAGGTTATTACGATAGTTAAGGAAAGTTTTTTGAGGATTGGACTTGTGAAGTGTTCCACCACCCACGTGGTAAACCACTGATTTTCCGCTAAATGTGATTCGGTAACCTAAGTCCAGCAGGCGCCAGCAAAGATCAATTTCTTCCATATGTGCAAAAAAACGCTCATCAAAACCATTCGCCTTGTGAAAAGCTTCTGATCTTACAAAAAGACAGGCCCCGGTTGCCCAGAAAACATCGATTTCATCATCATACTGGCCCAGATCTTCTTCCCTTGTATCGAAAATCCGGCCGCGGCAAAAAGGATAACCGAGATAATCCATGTAACCTCCGGCTGCTCCTGCGTATTCAAAATGGGTTGGAAGATCGTACGCCCTTATTTTAGGCTGACATGCTGCGATGTTTACATCCGTTTCCATAAAAGAAATCACCGGCTCAATCCAACCCGGCGTTACTTCTATATCAGAATTTAACAGAACATAATATTCCGCATTAATCTGGCTCAACGCTTTATTATAACCTCCTGCATATCCTTTGTTTTCAGAAATCGAAAGTGTTCTAACATCAGGATACTGACTTTCAAGCCATTCGAGGGATTGATCCGTGGAAGCATTATCTGCTACCCAAATTTCATAACCCTCAGAATGATTTAAAACTGTCGGAAGAAACTTTTCAAGATAATGCCTGCCATTATAATTCAGGATAACAATTGCAACATTTGAAGTCATTCTAATCGGAGGATGTTATTTCATAAATCCCCCTAAGTCCAATCCGGGAATGTTGGGAAGAACTCCATCGGTAGCTTTTGCTAAATGTTCTTTTATTTTAGGTTCAAGATTTTCAAACGCTTTATTAACAGCTGCAACAATTAAATCCTGAAGCATTTCTTTATCGTCCGGATTAATCAGATCCTTATCAATTTCCAGCCCGATCAGTGTTTTTTGGCCATTTACAGTTGCACGAACCATTCCTCCACCTGATTCGGCAGATTCTACAATACCAGCCAGCTGATCCTGAGCTTCTTTCATTTTGGATTGAAGGTCTTTCATTTTACCCATCAGCCCCATCATGTCTGCCATATTTCCAAACATATCTATTCTATATCTTAATGATGTATTAAAACAAGTCTCTTATTATTTCAAGAGCACAAAAGTACCGTTTTTTTTAACGGTTTGATTTATATTATTAACAATTTCAATATTGAAAATGTAGGATCCAACGGCCGCTATTTCGCCTTTAAACATCCCGTCCCAACCTTTTGTTATGTCATTAGAATGAAAAATAACTTCACCCCAACGATTAAGAACAGACATTTTGAAAGATTTATACATAGAGACTTTCACTTCAAAAGTATCATTGATCCCATCCTCGTTTGGCGAAAATGCTGATGGCACAAAAATGTCTGCGTCTCTCTTGTAATTGATAACGTTGGAATAACTCTGAAAATTTCCATTTTTGGAGTCAGCGCGGATTTGAAAAGTATAGGACGGATCATTTTCTTTATTTATCTGCGGTGCAAAATTATTCAGGAGCTTCATATCAATTTCTGTTTTAGAACCCGAAGAAGCGATTTGAATCATTTTGTAAGATTGAATCTCATCAAAAAATGGTTTTTCAGTTGTCCATGTAAACAAAGAATTCTGATTTTGTAAAAGTATAGAACAAACCGGCTCGGAAACAGGCGCTTTTTGACCGCATGCATTTTGATAAATTAATCGATAGCAGTAAGAATTTTTATCTGCCTGAACATCAAAATCCTGATATATGGTTTCGCCATAAAGCGTATTGACCTTTTTAAAGGTGCCGCCCGCACCATCTGCTCTTTGAATCAAAATTTCATAGTTTGATTTAGAGCCAGCACCTGGAATATTAGCATTTAATTCAATTAAATCGTCACTATTCACGGTAACAAACATCTGATCAACAGGTTTTGGTGATGTTGTCGTCGTTTTAATAATCACCGGAGCAGAAATTGACTGAATTGTTTTGGTTACCGCAACAACCGAATATTCAAAACTATCCCCGCATTGCACATCCTCATCTACGTAGGAAATTGTCTTAATATCATTGAAAGATTTTAGTACAACACCATCTCGCATCAGCTGATATTCCTGAAAATCCGCTGCATTCTGGTATTGATTCCATGAAATCGAATTCTTCTCATCACCGGAAACACCCTTTAAAACCATACTGGTCACGATTTCACTATCCTGCTGTCCTCCACATAAATCCTTCGATCCAAGTTTTACCTGATAAACCTGAGCTGCATTAAGATTGGGAACACGATAGAATTGAGTACCACCAGAAGTTCTGGTACCACCAACAATATAACTTGCACCTCCATCGCTGCTTGTCAAAATATCCGTTGCAATAGAAGTCACACCTTCATAGGTAACTTCCAGACTTCCATTGCCTTTCATTTCAACCGTTTTGATTTGAATATTTTTTAAAAGTGGTTGTTGAAAAGATATTCCAAAGGATAGTTCAGTACCTTCTGAGCAAGCCGGATTTGAATTATACAAACCTTTTATTTTCATAACTGGACTTATAGATACGTCGACATAATTATGTTCAAGTTCCAGTCCGCTACCTTTATTCCAGATATCTTTGGTATTGTCCCCCCAGTTAATTTCTACTTTGTCATAAGCTTGTAAAATGACATCATCGCTGAACAAAAGCTTTATCTTTCCGCCCCCACAAGATGTATATTGCACATTTAGATTTCTGCTTTCAAAAACTTTAATTTTTCTACATGCATAAATAGGTCCTGTTGACACACTTCCTCCTTGCAGCATTGTATAATTTCCTGCATAATAATATGTTACAGAAGGCAGCCCTTGAGCAAGTAAGGGATTTTGAGATTGGCCGTCATAGCTTATGTCATAGCCAACGCTAAATGAATTGGGAACCGTGTTTTTAATTTTTACAGTCAGCGGTGCACAACCTTCATATTTATCAAGCTCAAATCCACCTCCTCCATTATCACACAAACCCTGGCTGAAGAGATCGGAACTATTACCTAAAAGCAGGCAAGACAGAAAAGTTATAAGTAATCGTTTTTTCATATGTGTGTATAAAGAGGATTTTAGACTGTCAAGAGGAAGTAAAATTGAATTTAGTCCAAGAATTCAAAGTTAAAATTTTTGGGATTAAGATGTTCATTTCCAATCGAAAAGATATTCCGATGTGTAATGACCAAATTATCTGATAAGCAAAAAAGCACCGCTTTTTGAAAACGGTTTATCCGAGCTGTCGGTTATTTCCGCTTTATAAACATAAGATCCAGCCGGTGCTTTTGCCCCATTAATCATTCCATCCCAGCTATTGTTGATATCGTTGCTCTGGAAAACAACTTGTCCCCAACGATTAAAAATAGACATTTTGAAAGTATTGACAAAGAGGCCTTTTACTTCAAATTTTTCATTGATATTGTCAGCATTTGGCGTAAAAGCGTCTGGTACAAGCAGAACAAATTCCTGCGAATAATTTACAATATTGGAAAAACTTATAAGATTCCCGCCCTTGGAGTGTGCAACAACCTGAAAAGTATACGTGGCTTGATTTTGCGTGCTCATGTTCAGCGTATAGCTATTTACCAAACCAACAGGTGTATCCGTAGCACCTGTGTTCGATTCATTTTCAATTACATCATAAGATTCAACTCCCTGAGAAAATGGCGTTTCACTTGTCCAGGAAATATCTTTTGGCGACTGCTGTAATAATATAGAACAAACAGGATCACTCGGTTCTGAGCGCAGCGGACAGGAATTTTCGTAAATAAACCGGTAACAATAAGATTTGGAGGCAGTATTTACAGTTTTATCCTCAAATTCAGTTTGTTGATTTTTCACACCGGAGATCTGCGCAAAATTTGAACTTCCAAGGTCAGCCCTTTCTACAATAAGATTATAGGTTCCGGTTAGTCCTTCACCTGCCGGAACAACCTCCGTCGTTATTGCATTCGGAGCCGATACGCTTACACTGGCCTGTATGATTTTTTCCGGTTTGGAACTTGTCATGGTTACCTTTTTGGGTGCAGAAGAGGATCTGAATATATCTGTTAGTGCAATGATTCGATATTCATAAGTTTGTCCACAAACAGCTGTTTCGTCCACCCATTTAGTATCATTTATTGACTGAAATCCATGAATAGGCAAATTATCCCTCAAAAGCTGATAACCGGTAAAATCACCCGGATAAGCATATTTATTCCATTCAAGTAAATTTCCGGTTTTTTCGGTACTACTTTTTAATATCATCGTCCCAACCTCATCACTGATCAGGGAACCGCCGCATGCATCCTTGGCAATTAGTTGTATATTATATTGATTGTCAGGATTGAGATTGTCAATTAAAACACCAACGTCTCCACCAGATGAATTTTTATCAACAGATGTCAGGGCACCGCTTCCGTCACCGTATAAAATTTCGGTTTCTGTTTTTTCTAATCCTTTGTATAAAATATTAACAGTACCATTAGCGGTCATCTCCACTCTCCGGATCTTGACAGAATCAAGTGATATGTTTTGAGAAGTAGCAGATAATATATTTTCCAGTCCCGTACAGCTAACGCCTGGTTTATTAATTCCCTTCACTGAAATTTGTGGTACGGTACCTGTAAAGGCATGTGTGAATACCAGGCCGTTGCCAACTCTCCATTCCGAATTAGCTTTCCCGTCTCCCCAATTAATTTCGAGATGATCGTATGATCTTGCTATGGCATCATCGACGATTGTAACCTTTGAAATAGTCCCGCAGGATTCCAGTAAGGCATTTACCATTTTTCTTTCGTAAACAGTCACCTGCTTACACAAAGTAAAACCTACTCCTGCCTTGCTCCCACCTTGTAAAATTGTATATGTTCCCGGCTGACTATATGTTTCAGAAAAAACATCTTTAAGACCGGACGGTACGCTGGTTCCATCATAATTTGTAATATATCCTACGTTCTGCGCGCCAACAACATTGTTTTTTAATGTGACAGTGACACTTCCACAACCCACAGCAGGAACCACATCAAAATCACCTCCGCCCGTGCTGCAATAACCGGTAGTTACAACAGGCGCTTGACCATTGGCATAAAAAGACTGAAATAATAACGTTACGAAAAATATAGACAGTAGTTGTAATCTCATGAAGTATGTACTAAAATTGAGTAAAGACACGTACAAACCTGGAAATAACACACTTTGAAACCCTTCATTGAAATGGATTGTTCATTCATTGAAGGCGCAAAATTAAGACATTTCGACATTAAGACTGTACCTTTATATCCTAAAACGTGTTTTCCCGTAAAACTATTTTTTGTCTACCCGAATAATGAATAATAATAGTAATTCCATAGTACTGGATTCGATAGAAGATGCCATTGAAGCGATCAGAAACGGACAAATGATTGTTGTCGTTGATGATGAAGATCGTGAAAATGAAGGTGATTTTATTTGCGCTGCTGAACTGGTAACCCCGGAAATCATCAACTTTATGGCCAAAGAAGGCCGCGGATTAATTTGTGCACCTATTACAGAAGAACGTTGTGTTGAGCTTGAACTGGACATGATGGTTGGAAATAATACTGCCCTTCATGAAACTGCCTTTACCGTTTCGGTCGATTTACTGGGTAATGGTTGTACAACCGGAATTTCCGCCAGCGACCGTGCAAAAACGATTCAGGCACTTGTAAATCCTGATACAAAACCATCTGATCTTGGTCGTCCGGGACATATTTTTCCTTTAAGAGCAAAAAAAGGCGGTGTGTTAAGACGCACCGGACATACAGAAGCTGCTATTGATTTTGCAAGACTCGCAGGATTAGCTCCTGCTGGTGTGTTGGTTGAAATTTTGAATGAAGATGGTTCGATGGCACGCTTGCCTCAGCTTCGTGAAATTGCCAATCGTTTCAATCTGAAATTGGTCAGCGTTAAGGATTTAATCGAATATCGATTACGTAAAGAATCTCTGATCAAAAGAGAAATCGGTGTTGATATGCCAACTGAATGGGGTCATTTTGATCTGATTGCTTACCGTCAGGTTAATACCGGTGATTTGCACTTGGCTTTGGTAAAAGGAACCTGGGAAAAAGATGAGCCCGTTTTGGTTCGCGTTCACTCTTCCTGTATGACCGGTGATATCTTTGGTTCATGCCGTTGCGACTGCGGTCCTCAGCTTCATGCCGCCATGGATTTGGTTAGTAAAGAAGGAAAAGGTGTGATCGTTTATATGAATCAGGAAGGGCGCGGAATCGGTTTGTTAAATAAATTGAAAGCCTACAAGCTTCAGGAAATGGGTCGTGATACCGTAGAAGCAAATATCGAATTGGGTTTTGGAAGTGACGAACGCGATTATGGCGTTGGTGCTCAGATTCTGCGAGATCTTGACATTACCAAAATTAAACTGATTACCAACAATCCGAAAAAACGTGCCGGATTAATCGGATACGGACTGGAAATTGTGGATTCGGTATCAATAGAAATCCCTTCAAATCCCTACAACGAAAAATATCTGCTGACCAAGCGTGATAAAATGGGACATAATCTTAGTCACTTATCTTTCCCTGGAACTCAGGTATGACAAACATACAAGTTGTTGCGTCGGATAGCGACATCCTAAAATGCCGCAGTGCTATTCAAGCACTGCGGCCTACTTTAACAGATGATTTGTATGTTGAAGCAGTGCAAAAAACACTTGCAGACAACAGGCAAATTATTTTCATTGAAGATGGCGGTCGGGCAGCAGCCGTTGCTGTTTTTGAAACCGGATATAATCTCTTCCGGGGAAAATACATTTATATTGACGACTTATCCACACTTCCGGGAAACCGCGGAAAAGGATATGCAGGAAAACTGGTCGACTGGATACTGGATTATGCAAAAAAGGAAGGGTATTCCCAGGTTCATTTAGACTCCGGGGTGAGTGCCGCCAGAACGGACGCACATCGTCTTTATCTCAATAAACGTTTTCAAATCACAAGCATGCATTTTGTTGTTAATGTCTGATTGGTTTGATTTTTTCAAACCTTTATACGAATTTTGGCGGCTGTCGTTTAAAACTAGCGGTTTAAAATTCTTTCATCAACAACGGGAAACCAGGCAAAATTACTTTTAATGAATATCCATCAGGTTTTTGAAGCGTTCAATACTTTACGTGTTCTTGTCATTGGCGATGTAATGCTCGACTCCTATGTCTGGGGAAAAGTGGAGCGTATTTCTCCCGAAGCCCCTGTTCCTGTTGTCAATGTAAGCAATCGTGAATATCGTCTTGGCGGTGCTGGAAATGTACTTTTGAATGTTCAGGCATTAGGCGCAGAAGCGATTGTTTGTACTGTGATCGGTACTGACAGCTCTGGCGATCTGCTTGAAAAAAGTCTGAAAGAAAAAGGTCTGAATTGTGAAGGATTAATTCGCAGCGACGATCGTATTACTACAATTAAAGAGAGAATTATTGCTGGCTCTCAGCAAGTTGTAAGAATTGATACTGAAACAGATAAACCTGTTTCAGATAAAGAAAAAGACAGACTTGTAAACAAAGCAAAAGAATTGATTCCTTCCTGCAATGTCATTATTTTTGAAGATTATGACAAAGGCGTTCTCACTGCGGAATCAATAAAAGAAATTACAGATTTTGCCATTGAACACAATGTTCCAACGGTAGTCGATCCAAAAAAACGCAATTTCCTTTCTTATAATAATGTAACGCTTTTCAAACCAAACTTAAAAGAACTTCGTGAAGGTTTGAAAGTGGATTTCAATGTGGATAATCCTGCTGAATTAGAGGCTACGGTTCAGCAATTGAAAGAAACCTTGAACGCAAAAGGTGCTTTAATTACCCTTTCAGAGCGTGGTGTCATTATTGATTTCAAAGAAGAAGTTCACAAACTTCCTGCCCATATCCGCCAGATTGCTGATGTTTCAGGAGCTGGTGATACGGTGATCAGTATTGCAGCTTGCTGCGTGGCGCTCGGACTTCCTCCACGGTCAATTGCCGGAATTTCTAATTTGGGTGGTGGTTTGGTTTGCGAATTAGTTGGTGTTGTACCGATTGACAAAGCATTATTGAAAACCGAAGCTGAAAAATTTGGATTGGTTTAAGTTGATTATTGCGATGCGCCGCACCTACGGGTTTTATTGTAGGGTAATCTTTCTACAACTATTCCATTGTTCCGTACCCTTGCATATTACAGATTAGATAGCTTGTTTACAATATTTTATTTTTTCGTAAAACGCATAATTGCAATATCGCCGCTAATAAAGTTTAAAGTATTTCCGTCAGTCACAGCATAGGTGTTTACTTTATTCAATGTTTGAGTAAATACACTTTCGCCTTCTCCCGGACACATCATTTTCGTCATCACGTAAGGATCACGGAAACTGATTTTGTTACCATCAAGATTCAGTTTTCCTGTGAAAGAATTGCAGCTCGTATTTCCACTGAATCTTTTTTCACCTAATTCAAACTTGATTTCTGGTTTTTTATCCAGGTATAGTTCTTCAAAGGATTTTCCTGGCGCCATAAGATAATTCAACTGCCACGTACCTTCCAGCGATGAATGTGACAACGTAGTTTTTGAGGAATCTGAACTCATTTTTTTACTGTTTTTGCAAGCTGATAAAAAGCCGATTACAAATAGGATAGCAATATATTTCCTCATGATTTTCAGTGTTTATCTACCAGTTAATACCACCACCTCCGCCCAATCCCATTTTACGCGTAAATCTATTTGATAATTTTGATTTACTTGTAATATAACGAACGCTCGCTCCGATGTAAGGCGTTGTTGCGGGCGTGTAAGCCGTCAGTGTTTCATGGGCGCTGTTGAAAGTTTTCAATTGTCTGAAAGTCGTAACACCTGCTTCCAGAGAAATATTCAGTACCGTAAATAAATGCGCATTGGCAGAAACACCTAATTTGATCTGACGATAATTTTCCCGTCTCAGCATTTTTTCTTCTGGCGTTTGTATCTGGAAACCTCCACTATATCCATTCAAACCGGCCAGCATATCGACATTGAACCAGTTTGTAGAACGGTAATTGACATTCATCATAAACGGCAACAATGCAGAAACACGCCAGTCTCTTCCAAAACGCTTATTTAAACCAAAAACCGGAACAAAACGCACTTTCTGATTATACGTCAAAATAGAGCCATACATAATTTGTGTATGCAGTCCAAGAATATGCATCCGTGCAGCACCACCCCAGAAAAAAGGCTGGGGTGTAAAAAATGTTTCATTACTTTCCGTCATTCCCAGTCCGCCACCATAAACCCAAAGTCGGTCTTTGATACTGGCCTGTAATCTAATTACACCAAGAGAAAGCGTTTTATATCCATTGTCAGGGATATTTTTGCCTTCCACCGTGGGTTGAATTTGTGTGTATTGTGTGAGAAGAACCGTGTGTACAGCGCGTAGATCAAATTTCTTTTGCAGACTATATCCCAGCTGCACTTCACTTTGAATTGGCATGATTCCAAAAAATCCAGCTCTGGAATATCCAAAATCTTTTCCTGTTCCCCCGCCCAAATTTGACGGTACGTTGTAATCCGCTTTCAGCGTTACATTAGGATAAAACAACCGGCTCAAAGCAAAATGCTGAGCCTGAACCGACGAAACCGTCGTAAAAAGAAATCCGAAAAGTAAAAGTCGGGATAATTTCATGCGTTATCTGTCGGGGTGTTTTTCGGCAAATAACGAGGAAATGAATTCGGTATTGTATTTGTATCAGTTATGATTGAGACGGTTACCTTTTATCTTTATTGTAGATCGAAGAATCTGTATTTTTTATCCGGGTTTCAAAATCCTGAAAAGTCATGAAAAGTGGAGCGTTGTTAATATATGCTCCGGAGTAAACAATTCTCTCAACTTTTAATGATTTGCTCTGAATTATATCATAGAGAAGTTTTTCTCCCGGACGAACATTTTTACTACTGCTATCAGCACTGTATGGATTACCGTCAAGGTATACTATTTTTTCGTTTGGCAAATAATAGCTTACCCAGATATTGTCGTTTGCTTGATCTCTTTTTGGATTTAGAATCAAAGCTTTTACAGAATCATTTTGAAATTCTCTGTCAAAAGTAGTAAACAACCCTTTTTTCCGCACTGAAAACCTGATAGAGTCTTCTTTGGGATTGGAAGAAGAATTTTCGTCAGACAAAATTCCCACTCCTTTTGGTGCTGTAATGTGAATATTTTGGGAGAAATAATAGGTAAGACCACTTAGCCATGAATGATTTTTTATGTTGTAAATATTTTTTAACACATGACCTTTCAGTTTTGATTTAACAATTTCATATTCAGATTTGTTAAATTCTTCCAGGTTGGGAAGGTCGGTAAACATATTAATTTCACCCTTATGATTAATCCAGAGTAATGACCGTCGATTTTCATAATTTCCACTTTGTTCCAGCACAAACAAACTATCGCTGATTGGACTAATATTATATTCTGCCCGACTTGTATATGAAGGTTCAGGAGCAAAAACGGATGCGGGGAAAGGTTTATTAATAGTAATCCAACTAAGCTTTTTTCTTAGTGTGAATTCATGCCGAGTGTCGATCTTTTCTATTTTGTCCGGCAGTAAAAAATCTCCGTATTTTTTAAAACTACGATAACAAATCATGTCTTTCGAATAAACCGGACCATTGCCTATGAGTGGATCCATATCCACTTGTGGTGTAATCAGCTTACTTAATGTGCCATCTTTCTGATCAAAATATACGTCCCACCATTTCGTACCAACTTTTACCTGCACAACCTTATAGTCAATACTTTCAATAGTTATGATCCCTGTATAATGTAATTCAGTTGAATCAATTGCCATGAGCCGTAGTAAGGCGACAGGATTATCTTCCAAATTGTAGTCAAAAGAATGCTCTTTATCCAAAGAATTTATTGTTCTTGATGAATCCGCTTTCCCTTTTGCCGAATTAGGACTTATAAATATCCTTGCACTAAGTTTTGCTATAAAATCAACGTAATATAATTTCTTAGTTTCGGCGTACATGTCATCAATATCCTCAAACATTCTTTTTTTGACTTCCACCATTTGAACTTCCATTTCTTTTCTCTGAGAATCGGGCATCGCGATCATCATCGAATCAATTAACTGCAAAAAGGGATCCGGCTGGATAAGGGTAGACGGAGCTTTTCCGGGTTTCTCATATACAACTGATAATTCGTATTGATTTAAAACCTTCCCAGCCGTATGTTTTTTCAAAGCAAGATTAACAACCTCCCTCGCCTTGGATTGCTGTGCTTTTACATAAAATCCGGAAAGCAAAAAAGTTAAAAAACACAGTATATATTTTCTCATGGCTGGTATATAAGATATTTCTTTCATGCAATTATTGTGCGGACAAAATAGTGAAATTGTCTTGAAATTAAGTTACCGTTAGGTTAATAAGAGTTTCAAAAAAAGTTTGTTCATTTACGCCGATCAAATCTCACTTCCTCATGATAAAACTACCTTCCCTGCAATCTCTGACAAATAGCTTTTTATCCACAGTTATCCGCTATAAATGGGTTGTACTTATTGCTGTTGCAAAACTTGTCTCCCTTATTGCTTACACAGAGACTTCCACTGATAATGAACATCTTAGAAATATTCTTATCCGTTTGTCTTATGTATCATTCCTTGCACTACCGCTTGTTCTCAGTATCAAGCTTTTGACAGAAAGGCGGCATTGAAGTCACATAATAAAAACAGGATTATTGATTTTAGGTATCCTGCTGCTAACCGGTTATTATTTTTATATCAGTGAAGATCCAAATCAAAGTGATTACTATCGCTTTCTGCTTTTTCTTGCCTCCCTGCATTTGTTTGTATCATTCGCTCCCTTTTTAGGTTTTGACGAAACAAATGGTTTTTGGCAGTTTAATAAAACACTGTTTCTTCAATTTCTAAATGCCTCGTTGTATTCCATTACTTTATACATCGGACTGCTTATCGCAATTGAAACAGTCAAATTTTTATTTGATGTGAGATTTTTATTTGAAATTGAAGCACATCTTTTTTTTCTGATTTTTATACTTTTTCACACGATTTTCTTTTTAAGTAAAATCCCGGAAAACCTGGAATCTCTTGATGAGCAGAGCGATTATCCTTCCGGTTTAAAGATATTTACGCAGTACGTTCTCTTGCCTCTTGAAGTTGTTTACCTGGCCATTTTATATGCGTACACAGGGAAAATCATTTTTCAATGGCAACTGCCGGAAGGGGGTGTGGCTTATCTGGTTCTGGCGTTTTCCGTAGCCGGAATCTTGGCACTTTTACTTTTATATCCATTGCGGGAAACGCTAAAAGATCGCTGGGTAAGTCTTTTCAGCCGCCGTTTTTATATTGCTATTTTACCACTCATTCTACTTCTTTTCACAGGAATTTTCCGCCGGATAAATGATTATGGCTTAACCGAAAATCGATACCTCGTGGCCGTACTGGCACTTTGGCTAACAGGAATTGCCATTTATTCGCTTTCTGTAAAACGCAATGATATTCGCTGGATTCCGGTCAGCCTTTCGGTTATAAGTTTTTTATTGGCCGTTGGTCCATGGAATATCTTCGCAGTGGCCGAAAAAAGTCAATTGCAGTTGTTTCAAACTATTCTTTCTGATTATAAACTTTTGAACGCGAAGGGCAAAATAGATGGAAATGCGGTTTTGTCAGACAAGGATTATAGCCAACTTGTATCTATTGTTGCTTTTTTCAATTTAAGAGACAGATCTGTGATTGCCCAATATTTTCCGGAATCCGTCCAGAAAATCCGCGAAAGACATTATAACTCAATGGGAGCCTTTATTGAAAAACATGTAGCATCGGCAAAACATCCCGGAGCTAATGCCTATTGGAGTTTTTCTATAAATTCAGAAACTCAAAACAAAGTTGATATTCAGGGATATGACGTTATGATTCCATTTCAAATTGGCGATAACAAAAAAACAACGGGTAAGGGATACGAAGTGACAGGGACGAAGGGTGACAAAAAATTAATACTAAACCATGATAATAAATCTGTTGCTGAGATCGATCTTAAAAATAAAATAAAAGAGCTCAGCAGGTATTATGGGAACGATTCATATCAAATTCCACAGGATTCTTTAATAGTCAAATATGATCATGCTGGCAACCATATCAAAATAGTGATGACTTCATTGTCAGGAAATAGCAGGGATTGCTTTGTGAGTGGTTATTTTCTATTTAAAAAATAGCGGCCCGTTTTGCCTGATAACGAGTATAAATTAAAGCGGATCAATTTTTAAAAAATACAGCCCTAAACAAAACTAACAATGAAATTATTAGAAAAAAGTCTGGTTATATGGCTATATGTCCTATTTCCGGTTTTTGCATATGCCCAAAATCCTGATCAAACTTTCGCTGAAAAACTCGGTTATCCAAAAGGGAAAAAAGTCCTAATCGTACATGTAGATGACGTAGGTATGTCCTATGAATCCAACCAGGGGGCGATTAAAGCAATTACGGAAGGCGTTGCAACTTCATTGAGTGTGATGATGCCTTGCGGATGGGTGCCAGGTTTTGTTCATTATTTGAAAGAAAATCCAAAAACAGATGCCGGTTTGCACTTAACGATGACTTCCGAATGGAAAGATTACCGCTGGGGACCGCTGGCAGGAAAAAACCAGGTAAAAGGAATGGTTGATTCTGAAGGTGCGATGTGGAGAGGCGTTGCCGATGTTGTCAAAAATGCTTCGCCGGATGAAGTTGAAAAGGAAATTCGTGCACAGCTCGACAGGGCCAGAACAATGGGTTTCACGCCTACGCATTTGGATTCGCATATGGGAACGCTTTTCGCAACGTCGGAATTTTTACAACGATATTTGAAAGTTGGTATGGAAGAAAAAATCCCGGTCATGTTTCCTGGCGGACATAATACTGTTGTACAGACTCAGGAGAAAATGGTTGCCCAACAGCTGGCTATGACGCAAATGGTTGGAAAACAACTTTGGGATGCCGGTTTACCTGTTTTGGATGATTTGGAAAATTCAAGTTATGGATGGAAAGGTCCTGAATCAGGTGATAAATCTGAGAAAGCGCTTCAAAAGTATAAAACGGAAAAATACATTGCAGCAATAAAAAACATCAAACCGGGACTTACCATGGTGATTATGCACTGCACAATTCACTCTGAAATATTTCCAAAAATTTCAGATTCTTTCCCAACCCGTGAAGGAGATTTTCTGGCTATGATAGATCCTGAATTGAGAAAATATATTGAAAAGGAAGGAATTATCTTGACAACATGGCGCGAAGCAATGGAGCGTCGTCAAAAAGTGAAGTAGATTAATTATGGGCATGTCAGATCAATTCAGATTTGGCATGCTGTAATTTGACTTAGTCATCAAAATCAAACTTAATTTTTACAATTGCTGCTCTTCCCAAATACGCTGCAATTCTTCAATATCAGCCAAATATTTACGTCGTCCTGTTGCCTCTTTTTCTATTATCAAATCCCTAAGCTGGATGACAGGAAATGGAATTCCATCAAGATCGGCTTGCAAAGCACGTTCATAACAAGCATCAAAATCAGCTTCCAAAAATGCTTTTAGTGAATGACCAAGATCCAATTCAAAGCCTGACATTCCAAAACGTACAGAAGTGTAGCCAAAAATAAGCGGCATGTTTAGAAGTAAATTGCTTCCAACAACGTCATTTTCAGATAAGGCTTTGATAAGTGCTTTTGTGTTTTCAAGATCATTTTTTACCCAAAGATTTAAATTTGAAACTGTTGTTATGTATCCATGAACTGCAACAGCAACATTTCCAACCAAAAGATATTTGACGCTAAAATCATCCAGGCTTTTAAATAAATTTTTGAAGTCGTCAATATTTATGTAAAAGCAAAATATCTTTTTATTTAGTGGATTTGAAGAATATAACTTCCCCGCCAAATGATTAAGGTTGGATAGCTTTTTTATATTTTCTGAATATAGAGATTCGGGTTTAATAATAGGAATACTCATGATTTCAACATTGATAGTGTGGATATACAGTCTTTCCAATATTTAAAAAATGGAAATTAGTTAAAAAAAAAACCCCGGCAGACCAAAATCCACCAGGGTTTATTATTTTATCTGCCGAAAGCTGATAGCTGACGACCGAAAGCCTTATTACAAATCGATTGCCTCACCGTAAGCCGCCTCAGTTGCTCCTTTCAAAGCCTCAGACATGGTTGGGTGCGGGTGAATTGAACGCATGATTTCGTGTGCAGTAGTTTCCAATTTACGAGCCACTACAACCTCAGCGATCATTTCAGTAACGTTTGTACCAATCATGTGTGCTCCTAGGAACTCACCATATTTGGCATCAAAAATTACTTTTACGAAACCATCCGTTGCGCCGGCAGCCGTAGCTTTACCAGATGCTTTGAATGGGAATTTACCAACTTTGATATCGTAACCTGCTTCTTTCGCTTTTTTCTCAGTGAAACCAACAGAAGCAATTTCAGGCTGGCAATACGTACAGCCAGGAATGTTTCCATAATCCAAAGCTTCTGTTTTGTGACCTGCAATTTTCTCTGCGCAAATGATACCTTCCGCAGTAGCAACGTGTGCCAAAGCAGGGCCAGGCGTACAGTCACCAATCGCGTAAAAACCTGGAACGTTGGTTTCGTACCACTCGTTAACAGAAATTTTGCCTTTATCCGTTTTGATACCAGCTTCTTCCAAACCGATATTTTCGATATTCGAAACGATACCAGCTGCTGAAAGAACTACATCAACTTCAAAAGATTTTTCTCCATCCGGAGTTTTAACAGTCACTTTGCAACCGTTTCCGCTTGTATCAACTTTCTCAACAGAAGAGTTTACATAAGTATCAACACCAAGTTTTTTGTATTGTTTAGCGATTTCTTTCGAAATATCTTCATCCTCAACAGGAACAAGATTTGGAAGGAATTCAACAACAGTAACTTTTGTACCCATTGTTGCATACACGTACGCAAACTCCATTCCGATCGCTCCAGAACCTACTACCAAAAGACTTTTTGGCTGTGTTTCAAGGCTCATTGCTTTACGGTATTCAATTACTTTCGTACCGTCGATTTTAATATTTGGTAATTCGCGGGCGCGGGCACCTGTTGCAATCACAACACCTTTACCAGCAGTATAATCAGTTTTCTTTCCGTCCTTATCAGTAACTTCAACTGTTTTTACACCTTTCACTTTACCCGTTCCCATGATGACGTCGATTTTATTCTTCTTCATCAGGAAAGCAACTCCTTTGCTCATGCTGTCTGCAACACCGCGGCTACGTTTGATAACGCCTCCGAAATCAGCAGACGATTCTCCTACGTTAATTCCGTAGTCTTTCGCATGTTTGATGTATTCAAATACCTGCGCACTTTTAAGAAGGGCTTTGGTTGGAATACAGCCCCAGTTAAGGCAAATTCCACCTAAAAGTTCTTTTTCTACAATTGCTACTTTCAATCCTAATTGTGAAGCACGAATAGCTGCCGGATATCCGCCAGGACCGCTACCAACGACAATTACGTCATACGTTTGAGCCATTTTCTAGTATTTTTATTTGAAAGAAATGGGTTGACAAAAATTTCATGCAAAGGTACGACGATTTGCCGGAAACACTACATGTAAACCGACAGGTATTTATGTGAAACTGACACTAATCCCGAATTGTTATACCTTTGCATATATGGTAACAATATTCCAGAACAATTGGAGCCAAAAAACTTAATAAATTTTCCAACTATAAATTCAAAAAATTCAATGACACTTGATCAATTGAAAGACTTGAAGGCCCGTGTAGAGGCTTTGGGGAGGTATCTTTGACTACGCTAACCGTAAAAAACAGCTAGACGACCTTGAACAACAAACTTCCCAACCGGAATTCTGGGGCGACTCGGAACGGGCTGAGAAAACAATGAAGGAAATTCGCGGACTTAAATTCTGGACAACAGGATTTGAAGAACTTTCGAGATTACGCGACGACCTGGATACAATCTGGGAATTTTATGAAGCAAGCGAAGCTACCGAGGAAGAGGTAGACGAAGAAGGCAAAAAGCTGGAAGCGAAACTTGACGAAATTGAATTCCGTAAAATGATGGGCGAAGAAGGCGACGAACTTCCGGCCGTTATTGAAATTAACTCTGGTGCCGGTGGTACCGAGTCACAGGATTGGGCCTCGATGCTCATGCGGATGTACATCATGTGGGCAGAGAAAAATGGCTACAAAGTACGTGAAGTAGATTTGCAGGATGGCGATGTTGCTGGTATTAAATCAGTTACGTTGGAAATTTCCGGCGAATATGCTTATGGAAATTTGAAGTCGGAAAACGGCGTTCATCGCCTGGTCCGGATTTCTCCTTTTGATTCCAATGCCCGCCGCCATACCTCATTTACTTCGGTTTATGTGTATCCATTGGCGGATGATAATATTGAAATTGACGTCAACCTGGCGGATATTACCTGGGACACGTATCGTTCCGGTGGTGCTGGTGGACAAAATGTGAACAAGGTTGAAACCGCGGTGCGTCTGCATCACAAACCTTCGGGAATTATTATCGCTTGTCAGCAGGAACGTTCTCAGCTGATGAACAAAGAAGTTGCGATTCGTTTATTAAAATCGCGTCTTTATCAGATCGAGCTTGAAAAACGTAATGCAGCTCGCGCCGAAGTGGAAGCTTCCAAACGTAAAATCGAATGGGGCTCTCAAATCCGCAGTTATGTTTTGGATGACCGCCGCGTGAAAGATCACCGCACGGATCACCAGACTTCTAATACGGATGCGGTTTTGAATGGTGAGATTAATGATTTCATTAAAGCTTATTTAATGGAATATTAAGAAATATCGAGTTTTAGAAAACCTCCGAACGTTATTCATTAGTGGATTTGTTCAGAGGTTTTTTTATATTTATAAAAAAAACTATGACAGGTATTCGATATATAACCAATGAAAAAGGTCAGAAGACCGATCTTATTATTTCCTTGGAAGAGCACGGACAGATTGTAGAAGACATATTGGACGCCATTCTTGTAGAAGAAAGAAAAACGGAAGACTCTATGCCTTTTGATAAATTTGTTGAGGAATTAACGGCGGAGGGAAAATTCGATGCCTAAAACTTATGAAGTAATTATTACTAGTTCCGCTCAAAAGGAAATCCGCAAGCTTCAAAAAATAGAAGTGCAACGAATCATCCCTGTAATCCAATTATTGTCTAACGATCCACGTCCGTCAGGTTGTAAAAAGTTAACTTCAACCCAAAATATATATGGAATTAGAATTGGGAATTTCCGTGTTTTGTATTCAATCGACGACGTTATCAGGATTGTAGAAGTTTCCGGTGTCCGGCATCGAAGAGACGCTTATGAGTGAAATTAAAATTCTTCATTATCATAAACTCGGTCGCGGCCCAAAAATCCTTCTCGCCTTCCACGGCATTGGCCAAACCGGCTTAACATGTTTCAAATCCTTTTCAGAACTTTTAGGAGATCACTATACGATCTATGCTTTCGACCTATTTTTCCATGGACAAAGCAAAGGGATTTATGGAAATGATGCTTTTTCAGAACAGGATATCGTCACCAAAATATTATGGAAAAAATTGATTTCTGATTTTTTGGAAGAAAATCAAATTAATCGTTTTGATATTGCAGCATTCAGTATGGGTGGAAGATTTGCGCTGGCAACAATGGAATCGTTTTCAACAAAGATTGATAATGCATTTTTAATCGCCCCGGACGGAGTTTCAGAACATTTACTGTATACCCTGGCCTCGCGCTTCTGGCCAACCAGAAAACTCTTTCATTGGGTACTCAAACATCCCGATACATTAATAAAATCAGCCAACATTTTCGAAAAACTCGGACTTATCCACAAAAGTCTGATTCGTTTTACACAATTTATGCTCTCCGATCCCAAACGGCAGGAAACAATTTATCGCTCCTGGCTCGCTTTTCGAATGCTGAAATTTGATATTTCAGTAGTTTATAAAAAACTTGTAGCGACTAGGGTCTATTTGTTTATTGGCAAGCATGATAAGCTGTTGAAGGCAAAAGATGTGGAGAAATTATCTGAGTTTCTTCCTGATAACCAATATTTTTTGCTCGCTGCTGGACATGGAAATCTGGTTGAGAAAGCTGCGGTTAAGATTCAGGAATTAATGGATTAAATTCAATCTATTTTTCAATAATTTTCTTTCAATGGAACATTTTTATACAAATTGTATAAAAAATTTAATATCTGCCGCGCATCTATGGAGATTATTTCCTGATCCGTTGTGATCCAGGTGCCTTCAAATTTACTCAGCTGTCAATACAAATAACCCGATTGAATAAACAGTAATATGCAAATCAGAGATATTTTAAGATTCATCTTGACTTATAAATTAAAAAACAATTAAAATTTGATATAAAGTTAAATTACACATCACTAAATTATTGTTTTTAATATTATTAATCCATCCATAATTGATTCAGATGAATGCACAAATATTTCATTTTCCTGATCTTTCAAAATATATGAAATTTCCTATAATTTAGAAAAGCATTCCACTCCTTAGGCGTATACCACAGCACGGTTACCTCACATTATCTGTATTTTTCAAATATTAAAAGAGTTACTTGCTCAAATTACCACTTAAAAGGTTAAAAGATCTGCCAATAAGTTAAATCTATAAGAATCGGCCAAATCTTGCTCAATAGGACATTATCAACTAAAAACAGTACATAATATTGACAGTAATTGTTATTTATTTTTAATAACTGCTTAGAACATTAAAAAAAATAAAAATTAATATATTGCTCGACACAAAATTTACCAATCAAAATATTACATTTGTCAAAAAATACAGAATTACATATGGTATAACCTTTACATCCCCACTAACAAAAGGAGCCCATCTTCATGAGCTCCGTTACTTCCATCATCCAACTGGATGAATGGAACCTCTATGCTTAAAAATTACCTAACTTTTAACAATCAAACATTATGAAAAGAAAGCAGGAAGTTAAATGTCCGCTGTGGATGAAACTTACTTTTTATCAGATTGTCGTTTTTTCCGCCTCCATTGGCGGATCTTTTGCGGCACCTGTCAAATCGGGTGGCGTTTTGAATTTTACGAATACCTCACGTGTCAATGTGAGAGCTGTTACTGGTACAGTAAAAGATAATAAAGGTGAGGCCTTACCAGGGTCTACGGTAGTAATTAAAGGAAGTGAGAAAGGTACAATTACGGATGCAGATGGTAAGTTTTCAATTGATATTCCAAATGATCAAGTCATTTTAATAGTTTCCTCGATCGGCTTTACAAGTAAAGAAATAGCAGTTGGGTCGCAAAGTGTATTAGATGTAGTTTTGGAAACATCTGCTGCTGTACTTGAAGAAGTAGTGGTAACTGCTCTTGGTATTAAAAGAGATAAAAAGGCACTTACTTACGCAGCGCAGCAAATTGGCGGGCAAGAACTTAGAGTAGCTGCCAACAATAACTTTGTAGATGCCTTAAACGGTAAAGCCGCAGGTATTGATATCAAAGTAAGTAGCTCTGGACCAGGTGGTTCTACAAGAGCCGTACTTAGAGGAAATAAATCGCTGCAAGGCTCTAGTGAAGCACTTTATGTAATCGATGGTATTCCTATGGTTAATAACAAAGGTGGGCAGCCTGGATCTTATGGTGGAAATGATGGTGGCGACGGTCTTTCCGCGATTAACCCTAATGATATTGAAAGTATCAGTGTGTTGAGAGGAGCCAACGCTGCAATTCTTTATGGTAGCCAGGGAGCCAACGGGGTAATTTTGATTACAACCAAAAAAGGGAAAGAAGGTAAAGTATCCGTGGATTTCAATTCAAGTGCGGTTTTTGATCAGGTATCTGGTCTTCCTAAATTCCAATACCGTTATGGTAGCGTAGGTGGTGATTACAGCTGGACGCCTACGGGAACTGCGGTTGTAAAATCAGATAATTATCAGAAAGATTATATCAAAGATTTCTTCCGGATCGGATCAACCCTTACGAACTCGGTAGCGGTAACCAGTGGAAATGCGAAGTCAAATGTTTACTTCTCTTACGCAAATATTTCTGCGAGCGGTATCATGCCGACAAATACCTACCGGAAGAATAACTTTTCGTTCAGACAAAGCACAAAACTGCTGAAAGACAAAATGACGCTAAGCTCTGGTATCATACTTTCCAATGAAGTAACGAAGAACCGTCCTGGTGCTGGGTATTACAATAACCCATTGACAGGTTTGTATTTATTTGCAAGAGATCGCGATTTCAATAACTATAAAGAGAATTACGCAGTTTTCGACCCAACCAGAAACATGGATAAAATGAACTGGTATTCGACGGAAGAAAAACAAAACAATCCGTACTGGGAACTTAACAAAGACCCTAAATTGCAGACTTCCAAACGAATTATTGCAAATGCGAAACTATCTTATGAGATCACACATGATCTTAAATTTGAAATAAGAGGTAACATTGACTATAATAATGTTTTGAGTGACAAACGTTATGCAGCGGCAGGTAATTCTGTAAGTGTGAGCCCGAACGGTTCATGGGATTATGCAAAATACAACGATCAATCGATATATACGGATGGTATTCTTTCCTATAATAAGACATTTGGTGATTTTAGTTTAAACGCGTTGGCTGGTCTTAGCTACCAGAAAAACAAATATTACGACGGAATCACTGTTGCCAACGGTACAGTATCATTGCAATATCCTAACGTATTTACATTTGCTAATATTCCTTACAATGTATCGTTCAATAACGATTCACGTTATAGCAATACAATTAAACAAGGTGCATTTGGAAACGTATCGCTTGGATTTAAAGAATTCCTTTTTCTTGATATAGCTGCAAGAAATGACTGGGCTTCTACTTTGGCTCTTACTGGTAATCAATCTTATTTGTACCCTTCTTTTGGTGGATCGGCGATTTTCAGCCAGATGTTTACGTTGCCTGAAGTTATTTCCTTCCTGAAAGCAAGAGCTTCGTTCACGCATACTGCAAATGAAGTACCATACAATGTTGTAAATCCGTACAACAGCATTGGTGGAGCAGGTGGTCCGTCAGGTATTGGTGGTATCAACAGAAATACACAGGTGCCATTTACAAATTTGAAGCCTGAAAAAATCGTAGCCAACGAATATGGTATTGAAGCTAAGTTTTTCAAAAATCGGGTTGGACTTGACTTTACTTTATACAATGGTACAAGTACTAATCAGTTTCTTTCACTGGATGCACCTTCGGGATCAGGATATACTACTTATTATGTTAATGCAGGAAAGATTACAAACCACGGATTTGAGACAACCCTTACAGTAGAGCCAATCCGTGCAGAACGTTTCAGCTGGACTTCTACAATCAATGCTTCTCAGAACAAAAACAAGATCGTTGAGTTGATCGCAAGTAATCCTACTTATCAGGTAGGTGGTGATGACGAAGGTTTTGCATCTATTATCAAGGCCGGGGGTTCATTCAACGATGTTTACATCTACAAATTTGCCAGAAATGACGCCGGTCAAATTATTTTGGATGCAAATGGTGTACCAACCAAAGCAGCGCTTCAGACAAAAGTTGGTAACGTTAACCCAAAACTTCTTATGGGATGGAACAACAGCTTGAGATATCGTAATTTCTTTGCCAACATATTGGTTAACGGTAAATTTGGTGGTGTTGCATTCTCGAAAACAGAAGCCTTCCTGGATTCTTATGGTGTAAGTGAAAGAAGTGCAGAAGCAAGAGATGCAGGAACCGTTGCAATTAACGCTGTTAAACCTGAGGGAACGGCTGTTACATCAATTGACCCATACACTTATTACTCTGCAATCGGTGACAGAAATAAGATCATGGAGCCATATATTTTTAAAAGAACCAACGTTAGATTAGGACAGTTTGTTTTCGGTTATAACTTTAAAACAAAGAGCTCTAATCCTGTTTTCAGAGATGCTTCTATATCCATCGTAGGCAGAAACTTATTCTTCTTCTACAAAAAAGCACCTTTCGATCCGGAACAAGCTATGAGTACAAACAACTCTTTGCAGTCTACTGACGTGTTTGGTTTACCGTCTACAAGATCTTATGGTGTTAACCTGAAGTTTACATTCTAAAAGCTTTAAAATTCTTAACATGAAACGAATATATATTGCACTTATATGCTTGGTCGCGCTTGCCGCATGTACTGATAATTTTGTAGAGACAAACGAGAATCCAAATCAGATTTCGGATGAAACGCTTAAACAGGATTTTAACCTTGTAGGCTCCCCTTTTTCAAACTTGATCTTCAACCTGAATGGTCACCAGATTGAAGAAGATCTTTGCTCTGACAACTGGATGGGATTCATGGGAACTCCAACCGATTTCGTAGGTAATGTTAACAATACAACTTATTACATTCGCTGGAACACATATTGGGATCGTATTTACGGTAGCATTATGTCACCTTCCAAGCAGGTAATACAGCTTGCAGCAGACAATAATCTGCCTTTGTTTGCAACCTGGGCTAAGTTGATCCGTGTTTTTGGCATGTCAAAACTGACAGGAGTTCATGGTCCGGTTATTTATTCTCAGTATGGCTCTACTGCTAATTCAGTTGGATATGACAAAGAATCTGATCTGTATGCACTTTTCTTTAAACAGCTGGATTCAATCCAAACAGATTTAAACGCAAACAAGGATTATACCGGGTTTAAGAAATTTGACCCTACACTTTACGCCGGCAGCATTCCTCAATGGCAAAAAGTAGTTAATTCTCTGCGCCTGAGATTGGCAGTTCGTCTTTCAAAAGTAGATCCGGCCACTGCTAAAACACAAGGAGAAAAAGCTTTGGCCGATCCTGCCGGTTTGATCACTGCCAATTCGGACAACTTTGTAAACTCATTGAACGGAAACAAAATACCAGTAGCGCAGATCTCTTATGAGTGGGACGATACACGTATGGGTGCTGTAATGGAATCGTTTATGGTGGGATTGAAAGATGGCAGAATTTCTAAATATTTTGCTCCTGTTGCGGACGCATCCTTGTATACTGATCACCCTGCATATCCATACAAAGGTATTCGCAACGGTGCTTACATTAAAGCAAAAGCTGATCACGTACCTTTTTCGAAAGTAAGCGAAGACTTTCAAACTGTTCAAACCAGAAGAGATTTCACTGCTGCGGAAGTGGCTTTCCTTAAAGCTGAAGCCGCACTTAGAGGCTGGGCGGGTGCAGGAGATGCTAAAACCAATTATGAAACAGGTATCAAGTTGTCATTTGCTGACTGGGGTGCAGGAGGTGTAGATGCATATATTGCTGACGCCACAAGCAAGCCGATCAATTACATCGATCCGGTTGACGCACGTAATAGCTTTACTGCTTCTTCAACCATTACAGTAGCATGGAATGAAGCAGATTCAAAAGAGTTAAAACTTGAAAAAATCATTACTCAGAAATACCTTAATACCTTCACAAATACACAGGAGGCATGGGTAGATTTCAGACGCACTGGATATCCAAAAATTCCTAGTGTTGCTAAAAATGACAGCAATGCTGACTGGGGTGTAATTCCATCCGGTCAATGGATCAAAAGAATGCCTTTCGTAAATGCTGAAAGAACAGGAAACACTGCTGCTGTTACAGCTGCAGTAGCCAAAATGGGTACAGGAGCAAAGGATGATATCGCAACACGTTTATGGTGGGATACAGGCACAGCCAGCAACTTTTAATATCTCAAAGAACAGATTATAAAAGAAACGGGATGGCAGTTAGCCATCCCGTTTCTTTTTGCGTTAACCCCGATTTGCAATCGGGGTTGCCCGGTCCCGCGTTTGTAACGCGAGAAAACAAATCCCAAAAATCACAAATATTTAACCCCCTTCATCGAAGCAACACCTCTCCGATAAGAATAAAATTTAAGCTTCGTTCGTCCCGAAGAAGTTATAATAATCGCATCCGCACCACATTCGCAAGCTTTATTTTTGGCATTTTCAATAGCCGCTTCGGCTGTTCTTTTATTCCAGATTGAATTCCCTGTCTTACTATCAATTGCGCAAACCACTTGAAATTCTTGTTTCACATCATTCTCATTAGAGAAAACATCCAAATTGCAGTTTCTTGATTTAGGCAAATTGGCGGCTACTTTCTCAACTTTAACCGAAGCACAGGACGATAGAACTAAGACCAATAAAACCAGTTTGATAAAATTTTTCATTGAGGGTGTTTTAGATTATTGTTGATAAATACTTTCGTGAAGAAGTTTTGTATTAAATTCTACTTCTGCTTTAAAAGGTATGAAATTTTTGTCAGTCAGACATGTATTTTGTGTAATAGTAACAATTTGAATATGAGTGCTTAACCTATCCATAAAATCTCCTATCTTTAAAGAACTCCATTTTTTCCAGAAAAATCCTTAACGTTAATGACCGAAACAAATACTTACGGTACTATTCCGCATAAAGATGATACGAGCTGGCGGTTAAAGGCCATCATGGGCGGTTCAATAGGTAATCTGGTTGAGTGGTATGACTGGTATGCTTATTCGGCCTTCTCGCTCTATTTTGCCGGAACATTTTTTCCTGGCTCCAACCCTACCGTTCAGCTGATCAATACCGCCGGAATTTTTGCCGTTGGATTTTTGATGCGGCCAATCGGCGGATATCTTTTTGGAAAACTGGCCGATACGAAAGGCCGGAAAAAAGCCATGACATTATCGGTTTTGCTCATGTCTTTCGGCTCTTTATTAATTGCATTTTTGCCTGGTTACGGAACAATCGGAATCGCTGCACCCATTTTGCTTTTAATTGCAAGATTATTGCAAGGACTAAGTGTAGGCGGGGAATATGGCACTTCTGCTACTTATCTAAGTGAAGTAGCGACGAAGGAAAGACGGGGATTTTATTCCAGTTTTCAATATGTTACCTTAATCGGCGGACAATTAATTGCACTTGGTTTACAACTTATCCTGCAACGCATATTTTTGACCGAACAGCAAATGCATGAATGGGGATGGCGGATTCCATTTGTCATCGGTGCCATACTTTCATCAATCGCGCTTTATCTGCGGAGCAACTTGCATGAAACCGAAGCTTTCAGAAATAAAAGCACTTCTCCCGCAACAAAAGAAGGCTCAATGAAAGAGCTTTTAAAACATCCAAAAGCACTTTCTGTTGTGGTAGGATTAACGCTGGGCGGAACATTGGCCTTTTATACTTACACCACGTATATGCAGAAATTCCTCGTAAATACGGTTGGATTAACAAAAGGCCAGTCAACCACTTTAACCTTTTGCTCTCTTTTAATTTTTGCATTGCTACAACCCGTTTTTGGTGCTTTAAGTGATAAAGTCGGAAGAAGACCGCTATTGATCGGATTTGGAATTTTAGGAACATTATGCACCGTTCCTTTGCTAACTACTTTGAGTCATACCACAACCCAATGGGGCGCGTTTGGTTTATTGATGGCCGCGTTAATTATTGTCAGCGGTTATACTTCCATTAATGCAGTAGTAAAAGCAGAATTATTTCCGGTAGAAGTTCGTGCGCTTGGTGTTGGATTACCTTATTCCTTAACCGTTGCCATTTTTGGCGGAACGGCTGAATATCTGGCATTATGGTTCAAAAATGCTGGGCACGAAAATTATTATTACTGGTATGTTACGGTTTGTATTCTGATTTCCCTGACCGTTTATATCACCATGAAGGATACCAAACATACATCGCTCATTGAACATTAACGAGAGTAGGTTCATCCTGCATCAAACTGTACTTTTCAAATTAAAAAGATAATTTATCTATTGACATCCTGTTTGCAATTTTATAACTTTCTGAAAATCAAAACATTCTGACAGTTATGGAAACAATAAACCGGATTGAACGCTGGGGTGATTCACATCACCCGGTTTGGATGGATGTAATTCGAATTGGACTGGGCGTACTTTTGTTTGTAAAAGGTATCAGTTTTATCAGCGATACCGCCCGGCTCTCGCACCTGATCAGTAATATGGATTTTCATTTGTATTCTGTGATGGCAGTTCACTATGTAGCGTTTGCGCACATTTTCGGAGGATTTTTGATAGCACTTGGATGCCTTACAAGAACGGCTTCTATCTTTCAAATTCCGATTTTAATTGCAGCTGTATTCATGGTAAACCTCAGAACTGGCTTTTCCTATTTCAATTCCGAATTATGGCTGTCGGTGATCACACTCATTCTGGTTATCACTTTTACAATAATAGGATCCGGAAAATTCTCGATGGACGAATGGATGAAGAATCATGATCGTTAATAACTTCGGTGGTCGGCTACCGGCAGTCAGACTGGTGTTATAAAAAATATTTTAGCTTAAAAACAGCATAAGAAAAACAGTTAGTAACTTCTGTCTTTCTTATGCTGTTTTCTTTTTATCAAAGTCTATTTCAAACTTTCCGCAACTTTTCCAATTTCCTTTTTACCCTTAAACAAATACTTCTTTTTGTATTCCAAAGGTGTCATATCTGTCACATTTTTGAAATGCCGGTAGAAATTTGAAATGTTGTTAAATCCGCATTCAAAACAGATTACCTCAATGGTTTGCCTGTCCTCAATTAAAAAACGGCATGCGTGACTGATACGGATCTCGACAAGAAAATCATTATATGTTTTCTTGGTCATCAATTTAAAATATCGACAAAAAGAAGTCACACCCAGATTTGCAATCGCAGCCACTTCCTGCAAGGTTATCGGATTTTTATAGTTTGATAAAGTATAGGCATATACCTTATTCAATCGAAGTGTTTCCGAATCATTGGATTTGTAAAAAGCATGAGCGGAAGTGATTGTTTCCGTTTCATTCGTTTCTGCGAGGATTTTTAAAATTGTTAACAAGGCAATCAACCTGTCAAGATTTTGCATTGTTACCGCCGATCGCATCAGCGCAATAACTTCTTCCTTAGCTTTTCCATTAACAACAAGTCCTTTTTTAGCCTTTTCAAAAAGTTTTGGAATCAGATAAGCTTCTGGAAGATTCAATAAATCCGCACCCAAACAATCAGGCAAAAAATGAATAATAATAACCTCAACAGCCGAACTTCCTTCTCCACCTTCAACCCGCCAGGTATGCGGCAAATTTTCTCCCAGAAGAATTAATTCTCCATCCGAAAAATTGCTGATATCATCCCCGATAAAACGGACGCCATGTCCTTTGATGAGATAATGTAATTCCAGTTCAGGATGATAATGCCAGACGGTTCCAAAGCTGGATTCACGTTCATGCCTTATGCTGAACGAGTTCTGGGATTTTATAGGGACCTTATGAAAATGCGGTTTCATGGTATTAAATTGAATCAGGACAATAGCTGCTATGTCCTACTGTTTCTAACCTAATAAGTACCAACCGCATCATTTCTATTCTCTGAAAAACTTAAAAGAAATTTTGGTAATCGGCTATCAGCAGTCGGTTTCAATACAATTTTGAGCATCAAACCAATTGCTGACAGCCGAACGCCGATAGCCAAATATTAATATGGCTTTGACAAACCTTGTATCAGCCAGATTCTTGAATAGTGGTGGTCTTTACTTTGCCCGGAAGGAACGTAATTTGTTGGTACCAGTTTGTCAATCGCCGCTTTATAATTTACCTGATATTTTGGATCGGCATTTGCAACCGGATACATATAACGGATTGGAAGTGCCGGACCGAATTGTGCAACGTCACCGGTTTTCAGGGCAGGAAATCCGGTACGGCGCCAGTCAAACCAGGACTGAACACTAAACCAGGATGATATCCATTTTTGCTCTAAAATCCGCTCCTGTTTATTCGTTGCACCAGAATAAGCAACGGTTGGCTGAGCGTAATAATTATCAAAATTGAAAGTTGTTGAAGTAAATACACCCGCCTTGGTCATAGAAGCCCGAATTGCATTTTTGTAATGCGTTTCAGGATCGCTCACTCCAAAACCACCAAGCAATGCGGCTTCGGACAAAATAAATTCAACTTCATCATAAGTCATCAGATCCATGGTTGCATATGGATCTGTATTTTTCCGGTAGCGGTCATGAATGTAAGAAATGTATGGATTACGTTCGTTGGGATAAGTAGCGGCGTCATTTCCTTTATTGTAAGCAATCGCCGAAGTAATTGACATACCAATAGGAAGACCAACATATAAAGAAGTATCTGCGCTGGCAGCCGTTGAAGGTACATACACAACTGAGTAACTTTCACCAAACTGATTGACAAATGTTTTAGTCGTTGTAGCCGTAACTTTGGAATCCCACTTTCTAACAACCGGTGCAACCCAGCGTTCAAGTCTTGGATCTTTTAGCGAAATCAGTTTATCAACAAACGGTTTTCCCGGTTTTAAAAGATAATTTGGATTTGCTGAGTTTAGTAAGCCTCCCGGATTCGAATTATCTGCCGTTGTTCCCAGAAAACTCATTACTGCATTATCCGTAGTACTGGCAAAAGCTGCGGCACTCGCTTCTGTAAATTCCTTTTGAATATCTACACCAAGGGCGCTCATTTCTGCTTTTTTATCAGCCAGTCGCAAACTGTAACGAAGACGCAGAGAATTGGCAAATTTTTTCCATTTTGCACCGTCGCCTTTATACATAACATCGGAGGTAGCACTGATCGCATCTTTGGCTTCGAGATTACTTAATAAGTCACTTGCCGTTTTCAGGTCCGTCAGTATACCTTTGTAAACATCTGCTTGCGCATCGTATTTAGGAAAATAATCTCCGGAACTTGCCTGCAATGCATCAGAATAAGGAATATCGCCATATAAATCCGCCATTAATCCGAAGACCAGAGATTTCATCGTAAGCGAAATCGCCTGGAAAAAACGATTATTATCACGGACACCATTATCATAAATAATCTTGTTATTCCGTAATACGTCAAACGCAGTAGCACCCGAAACACTCAGCCAACCTTCCTGAACCCAGGCATATTGGTTGATAATTGCTGCGCCTTCGTTAGTTCCGGCCTGCATATACTGCATTGTCGCACCAATCTTGGAGCCGTCTTTTCCCAACGTATAAATAATTTTCCCGGTGTTCGTGAGAACATAGGTCAAAATATAATTTGAGGATACGTTTTCAGCTGCATTTGGGTTTACATTCGTTTCCGTCAGATCCTGACATGAAGTCATGAAAAAACACGCCGTGGCCAAAAGAGTAATATATATCGATTTTATAGCTTTCATTTTGTATTTCAGTTTAAAAATCAACATTCAGTTTAAATCCTAACGAACCGGTGAAAGGCATGATATTGTAATATTCTATACCTTGTGTCCAGCTCCCGGTCGTACTGTTTTGTTGAAAAGCTTTTTCCGGATCAAATCCTTTAATTCCAGCTTTTGTCCACATATATAAGTTATTACCCACAACAGCAATCGAGGCATTCTGTATTTTAAACTTGTTTACAAAAGCTCTTGGCAAACGATAACTGATGGAAACCTCACGAAGTTTTACATAAGTTGCGCTGTACATATTCCGGTTTGGAAACGGACGGTTTGCGTAACGATAAGCGCTGAACGGATCCAGCCATTTACTACCTGCTCCACCCAAATTTTCAGTGTAAACCGTTTCACCAGCTGCATTTTTTGTAGCAAACACACCAGGTTCCAAACTCGCATCCTGAACCCTTACTTTTGATTCTGTACTTCCTTCCGGCCAAGCCATACCGTGATATTCCGCATTTCTTCCCCCTATCCAGTTACCCAGATATTTATCCGGATTAGCTTTAATCTGATCTGACAAACTTTGTGATGCATCATATGGAACTCCCGTCAAAGTTTCCTCTCTCTGGCCATTGTTACCAAGGAACATCATCGTGTTTGAGTAAAAAGATCCTCCCTGGCGCCAGTCGATATTCGCGAATAACGTAAAGTTTTTGTAAGTCACAGTTGGCTGGAAACCCATTAGGAATTTGTTATTAAAATTCCCGATTTTTCTGATTTTAGTTATGTCCGTATTATTCTGATAAAGACCACCAGCTGTTACGATCGGATAATTGTAGTATGGTGAATTCTTATCCTCCACTTTAAGTATTGGCTGCTCATAAATATCACCGATTTGTCCGCCCGTATAAGTCCGGACCATAGCTCCACTGCTTTCATTAGTAGCAAAGTATGTAATTCCGTCAGCCAATTCTCTGATATAAGCCCGGTTTCTGCTCAGCGTAACATTCAAATCAAAAGTCAGATTTTCTGTTTTCACAGGCGTTGTCATAATTCCGATTTCAAATCCTTTGCTTTGAACCAAACCTGCGTTAATCAGCTTGCTTGTTGCCCCGGATTCGTCCGGCACAGAAATTCCCAAAATCTGGTTTTTATTTTTTCTGTCATAATAAGTAGCTTCCAGACCAAGACGATTTTTCAGGAATTTAACATCGAAACCAACTTCCATTGAAGTGGCGATCTCCGGTTTCAGGTTTGCGTTTTTCAATGTTCCTGCCATATACATTCTTTTCGCAGTTCCCCAATCCGCAGCCGTTGCATAAGTCTGGATCAGGTTATAAGGAGCAACGTCATTACCCACTTGCGCATAACCCGCTCTTACTTTTGCGAAGCTCATCCAGCTTGGTAAATTCACCATTTCCGAAATCAGAACACTTAATGATGCGGACGGATAGAAGTATGAATTATTTCCTTTTGGAAGTGTACTCGTCCAGTCATTACGAGCCGTCAGGTCCAGATAAACCATTTCTTTAAACCCTAAGGAAGCAGATCCATAAGCTCCATAAAGCAATTTTTTTGTCAGTCCACTGGAATATGTTACCGTTCCAGGTGCACCATTCGCAATATTGTACAAGCCCGGTACTACCAGAGATCCTGCATTATTCTCCAAAGTACGGCCATATTGTTGAAGACGGTTACCACCGGCCATAGCATTCAGACTCCAGTTGACTCCAATATTTTTCTTGTAAGCAACAATCAGATCAAGGTTGGATTCCTTCGTAAAAGTATTTTTGATATTGTAAGCGCCATTTACATATTCAAAATTGTTGAATGCTTTTTTTGCTTCAAACAATTCATTGTAAGCATCTCTTGCATAACGGGCAGTTACTGAAAATTCCTTACTAAGATTATAATCCAGCTGAATTTTGCTCACCGTTCTGTCACGTTTAAACCCGGTCGGGTTTTCATGGACAAGATAAAAAGGGTTATTTTGCTTGTCTTTGTATTTGCGTTGTGCAATTCCTTCCTGACCTGGCAACCAGTAATCTCTCAGATCATTGATATCCACCTGAGCTCCTGTTTCATAAATACTTCTAACAGGATCATTACGTGAAGCATCAATCAAAGGTCTGTTATCAGAGCCGGATTCGGTGATATTCAGGTTGAAACTTGCCTTTAATTTATCCGTAATATTATAGGCAGTATTAAGCGCGACAGTCAGGCGTGAAAGATTCATTGTTGGAATAATTCCTTTGTTGGTCATATTCCCAAGCGACAATCTGAAATTACCTTTATCATAATTCCCGTTGACCGAAATGTTATTGGTATTGGTAACACCTGTTTGGAAAAAATCTTTAAAACGGTCAGGATGTGAAATCAAAGGTGTTTTTACACCCTTTGTATTCCATTGTGCCCAAAGTTCACCTTTATCCAAAGCGGCACCCCAGCTTTCATTTTCCTGTTCTTCCAAAACATGCGCACCTGTTTTTCCGGAACCGAATTTATTTTGAACATGGATATATTGAAGTGGAATATCAAAAGTTACAGCCGTATTCAGCGATACACCAATTCCCTTTTTACCCGCCGCGCCGGATTTCGTAGTAATCAAAACCACACCATTTCCTGCTCTTGATCCGTACAGTGCAGCCGCGCTTGCTCCTTTCAGAATAGAAACATTGGCAATATCATTCGGGTTGATATCCGAAATCGCGTTTCCCATATCCGCGCCGCCAAATCCATTTCCCAATTTATTTGCAACCGGCACACCGTCAATTACAAAAAGCGGCTGATTATCTCCATTCAGCGAACTAGCTCCACGGATAATCATACTCACAGACGATCCTACTCCACCGCCCATTTGTGAAATCTGAACGCCGGCAACTTTTCCCGCCATTGCATTCAACACGTTATTCTGAGGCGTTTGTGTTAAAGCCGTTCCTTCTATATTTCCTACGGAATATCCGAGAGAACGTTTTTCTCTTTTGATACCCAAGGCTGTTACAACGGCTTCCTTCAAAGTTTCAACACTTTCGACCAGTGAAATATCAATAACACTTTGTTTCAAAACCGGAACTTCCTGCGGATTAAACCCGATGTAAGAAAAAATCAGAACGGGATTATCACCAGTAACATCAATGGAATAAGCTCCCGAAACATCCGTTGTAGTTCCTACTTGCGAACCTTTCAAAAGAACATTCACACCAGGCATAGCCGTACCATCTTTGGCAGAAATTACTTTTCCGCTAATCTTCAACACGGATTTCTGTGCATCAGTATTTGCCAAAAACTGAGTTTCCGTCAGATTTGAAGAAAGTGGAATCGGAGCAAGAACGATCTGTTTTCCAATAATCCTGTATTTTATTTTCAAAGGAATTAACAGGTTGTCCAGCACATCGGCCAAACGTTCATTGTTTATTTCCAGAGAATATTTCTTAGTGCCGGAAACCAGTTTGGGACGATAAGTGAATTTAACATCTGCCTGTTTTTCCAGACTGTTTAAAATCCCGATCACATTTTGGTTTTCAACTTTTAAGCTAACTTTCCGGTTAAGCAGATCCTGGGAATCTGTTGTACCGGCAAACGAAACACTGGCAAAAATCACAACAGCGCAGGCCTGAACAAGCGCAATTCGCGTGAGGTGATATAAGATTTTGGGAAAACGTAGATCTTTTTTCATTAGCTTCGATTTGTTCCTGATTTGAGAAAAGCAATAGCAATCCTTTCATCCACTTTGGAATGGACGGCGTTTTTAAGAGCGTTAAAGGAATTTATAAGCCCGGCCAACGGAGTGCTGCCAAACTTTTTTAAGTAAAAGATTTATTTATTCATACTTCGCCGGGTTATATGGTTTGTGGGTTAGGATTTCTCAGTTGCATCTTTTGCCATCGATAATTACGTCGGTGCCAACGACCTTATAATTTGCTTCAACAGCTTCACATATGATATCCAGTCGCTCAAACAAGGTTTCACTGCCAAGCGATGTTGTCAGACGGCAGTTTGCAAAAAGCTCCTTGTCAAATACAAGTTTCACCCCGTAAACTCTTTCCAGCGCCTCAAAAATATCCGGCAGCGGCGCATTGGAAAACGACCTTTCCAGCATTTCTTCCTGCGAAACAACAATTTCAGGTTTGTCAATCAACGAGCGGCTTAACGTTTCGTCTTTTCTGGAAAACACCGCTTTCTGGTTTGGAATAAGTATAACTTCCCTTTTTCCCGAATCCGTGTTTCTAAAATCCTGGTTAGCAAAAACAAATACCCGGCCCGTCCTGACTGAAACTGTTACCTCTTTATTTTCTTCAAATGCATTGATACGAAAACTCGTCCCCAAAACTTTTGTAACCAACTCATTGGCATAAACGACAAAGGGTTTGTCTGGATTTTTTGTAACATTAAAGAAAGCGTCTCCCGACAAAAAGACTTTTCTTTCTTTACCATCAAAATTATTTGTGTAGCTCAGCCTGCTATTCTTTTCAAGGGTAACAACACTATTATCGGGCAAAGTCACCTTAATTGGTTCCGCAGAAGTATTGATAATTTCTTTTAAAGAAATGTCTGCATTTTTAACCAACCGGGTATACGTCCGGATACTTTCATTTTCAGGTTGATTATTCCACCACAGTAGCCCTGCAACCATAATAACAGAAGCAGCCGCCACCCATTTAATCCAGTTCAGGTTGAAAACAGCTCTCCTGTTTCCCTGATTATGCGTCATAGCTGCCTCTATATGCTGCCAAATGTCTTCGACGTCTTCCTGATTTACCGGCAATTTTGACGCTTCGGAAAGCTGTATAACGATTTGCCTGGCCTGGTAAATAATTTCCCGGCAAGCAGGATATTTTTTCAAAAATTCATTCCAAAATAAATCTTCGTCAGGATTAGAAAACTTCACCCAGTTGATGAATTTTTCTTCCTTTACAAAATCCTCAACAGAATATCCGGCGAATTTTTTGAACATATCATTTGCTTATCTACCCCCTAAATCGGAAGAATTAAACTTTGTACTCATTTTTTTGAAAAATTTTTACAAAAAAATAAATCAATAAAATAAGTGGATTTCAAGCCCAAAAAGAGAGATGAACTTGACAAGAATTAATACAAAAAAGAAAGAACAAAAGGAAAAGACCAGCCGGCCATCTCGATGGTAATACGCAACTGGCTGATTGCCCTGTGGAGAAGATTCCGGACAGACTGATTATTCATCTGCATCAGATTTTCAATTTCTTCCAGACTGAAATCATCCTGATAACGAAGCTGAATGACTTCCTGCTGTCTTTTTGAAAGCTTTCCAATCGCCTTCCGCAAGCGGCTTGTCTGGTCCGCCAGAGTTTCCTCGACCATAAGTTCGTGCTCAAAAGAGAAGTCTCCAATGATATTTTCCAGGATATTTTCTGCGGTCTGAGGCTGAATATCCTGTCTTTCTATATTCTTTATAATCCGGTTTCGCAGAGAACGGAAAAGATAATATTTTATAGAATCCGTCCCGGAAAGATTTTCCCGATGCAGCCATAAATGAAGAAATAAATCCTGTATACTATCTTTTATTAGCTGACGATTAGACGTAATCCGGTATCCATAGGATAGTAAACCATCAATATGAATATTATAAATTCTGGCAAATGCATCCCGGTTACCTTCTCGGAAGGTATTCCATAAAAGCATATCTGAGCCTGAATTGTTCACACCTTAAAGATAATTATTATAATTAATATTCAAATAACCATATTCAATTAAATTATTTAAATTATGTAACCCGGTGTAAATTAACTGTTATAAACAGGGTTTACCAGCGCTATTGATATTATAAAATTGTTAACTATGAAATTGCCAGGCGGGATTGGCGGCGCAAAATTTCCTTTGCCTTGATTAACTGGTTCTTAACCGTATTGGTGGAGATGTTCATAAAACTTGCTATTTCCTTGTAAGATTTCCCCTCTTCAATATTCAGCTTCAAAATTTGCTTTCTTCTTTCTGAAAGCAATTCAACAGCGCCAAGGAGAAACTTGATTCTGGCCTCTTTATCTTCGCCGTCTTCGTCATGCAAAATTGTCATCCGGTCAACGTATTGCTGGCGCAATTGCTGATCTTTTTCAAATTTTTTGAACTGGTCAAAAATCTGATTCCGTAAACTGACAAACAAATAGGCCTGAAAACTGTGCTCAGGTTTTATTTGTACGCGACGATCCCAGATTTTGGCAAATACATCCTGAGTAACGTTTTCAGCTTCTTCCTCATCTTTGAGTAAGGTAGTACAAAATTTCAGCGCCGGAGAGCGAAAATGCGTGTAGAGCATCGAGAAAGCCGCTTCGTCTCCCTGTGTTACGCGGTAAAGGATTTGTTCATTAGGAAAGTTCATAGGATTTAGGAAGTTTTTGGTCAATATTATTTCACGAGATATTCAGTAAAATTGCTTGTAATGCCCAATTCATTTTGAAGTTTCTCAATTACTACCAGCAATTGATCCATTTCAGTTTTCAGTTCTTCTGTAAGTTCACCAACATCTCTTCTTGTATAAATTGAAATCGGGAACCCGCGTTTTTGCAGACTATATTTGGCAATCGTAGGATATGCAGCATGTACCACGTCCATTGAATCAACAAAAAACTGCTGCACTTTTTTTACATCTTCCTCACGGTCAGCGTTGTTGAAATATTTACAGATCCAAATAATCAATTCAGGATAAATATTTCCCTGGATGCAGGAAAGTCCTGCTGCACCAGCTTTCAAAGATGAGACTGCATTGACCATATAGGCATCATAAAGTCCAAACTGGTATCCTTCGGCAACTTTGATTCGGCGTGCAACTTCTTCGTCATCCAGACAAGTATCTTTATGATAAATAACTCTTCCGGTTTCAACCAATTCTTTGAGTACCGTACTTGGGATCAGTCTTTTATAAGGAACCGGGCATTCGTAAAATCCTAGCGGAATATTATCCGTCAAACTGATGAGTTCTTTGGCGTTTTTCAGGAATATTTCATCGGATTCGTTTTCCTCAGCAATAAGGCTGGAAATAATGATGACCGCTTCCACTCCGGTACTATATATACGTTTTACAAATTCTGCCTGTTCAGCAATTGGTCCGCCAAAAGTTCCTGTGGCCACAACCGGAACTCTTCCCGCAACCTGGTCAACAACGGTTTTTGTAACATCAATCCTTTCCTGTTCACTCAATTCATACATTTCGCTGGAAAGACAGGTTGCAAAAAGTCCGGCAGAACCTGCATTCAGATAAAATTCAGTCAGCGTTTTCAGGCCGTCATAATCAACTGCTCCGGATTCAAGAAACGGAGTTAACATAACAGGAATAAATCCTTGCGGCAAAGATGTAGTTTTTGCGGTCATACCAGTTTTAAAAATCTATAAATGTCAGGGTACTTTACCGGCTCGTTTGCCGGATTGTATTTTGATGTCATGATTTGGTCATGACTTTTGTAAATCGTTTTTATTAAATGCTCGGGTGATCAGCCAGCGCTTCTTTTTCAATTTCTATTGCTTTTCCTTTCAATCTTGTCAAAAGTAATCCTCCAAGAAAAATCGTCAGCGTACCTACTACCATCACCATATTCTGATGCAGCGGGTTTCGTAAATAAGCATATTCGTCCGGTAATTGTTTTGAAAAAGTCATCCAGATAATAACTATAATACCAATCAGCGTAGCCGTAAGCGCTTCGGCATTTTTTGTGTTTCTTGAAATAATTCCCAAAAGAAATAATCCAAGCATACCACCGGCGAAGATTCCGGAAAGCAGCCACCAAACGTCCAGTACACTTTTTACACCAATCATGGCGATTCCGGTAACCATACCAAGAAGACCAAAACCTGTCGTTGCAATGTATAACAACGTCATGGATTGTTTTGAACTCATTTCCGGCTTGATATAACGCTGATAAATATCAACCATAAACACCGTAGCGGAAGCATTCATTCCGGAACTGATCGTACTCATGGCGGCGGACATAATAGCTGCAATAATTAACCCTAAAAGTCCAACCGGTACTTTTGTGACCATAAAATGTGGCATTACTTTATCTCCGATATCAGCGGCACCTAACGTTGAAGCCAGTTTTTGAAGTGCTTCCGGTGTTCCATTTGGTAAACGTTCAACCGCAACCTGCATTTGAACCACATGAAGCAGATCAGGATTACTTTGGTAATAAGCAAACAAACAGGATCCAAGAACGAAAAACATTAGCGAAACCGGGAGATACAAATAAACGCAAAGCCAGATAGAATTCGCTGCCTCTTTAATGGATGTTGTGGTATGATAACGCTGAACATAATTTTGGTCCATGCCAAAATTGTTGAGGTTCATAAAAAACCCGTACAACAAAACAACCCAGAACGATGACTGTGTAAAATCAGGAGCGAAACTTCCCAGACTGAATTTATCGTCTGCTTTTCCAATATCTATAATCCTGGAAATCCCGCCATCCATTCCGGAAATTACCAGATATAGAATGACAAGTGCTCCCACCGTTTTAACAACACCCTGAACAACTTCCGTCCAGATAACGGCTTCCATTCCACCCATAACGGTATAAAGCACAATACAAATCCCAACTACGATCATAATCGTAGACATCGGGTAACCTGTTAATGCCTGAAGACTTAATGCAATTCCGAAAAATATAGAACCCATTCTGGCAAGTTGTGTCAGCAGAAAACAGGCAACGGCATAAGTTCTGGCCCAGGGACCGAAACGTTCTTCCAAATGAGTATACGCTGAAACGGTTCCTGTATTTCTATAAAACGGTATAAAGAATTTCGTAGCAACCCAGGCTGCAAGCGGCATTGACAAACTAAAAACAAAGGAATTCCAGTTGCTGCCAAAGGCTTTGCCTGGAACTCCGAGGAAGGTATTACTACTAAGAAAAGTGGCATAAATGGAAATACCGATGGCCCATCCGGGAATTCTTCCGGAGGCTTTGGTAAATTGATCCGCGGTTGTGTTTTTACGGGAAAAATAAATACCGACAGCCACCATCCCAACCAGATAGCTTATAACGATGATCAGATCTATAACGGGTAAGGATTTCATTCTACTTTATTAAGAAGTATAACTTAATTGCAAATAAACAGGATTACTTTCATGTATTTATGTGGTTTTATATCCTTTTATTATACGATCTTATCATACAAAATAATTTAAAGTAAAAAAGCATGTCAATGCGCTCAGTCCTTCTTATCCTTAAACAGATATCCAATCCCGACCGTTGAAATAATGATCAGTGAAAGCAGCAGAATTTTTGTTCCCAAACCTTCATTTGGATGTTCAAGCAAATAGCGGATTTCCTGCGCTTCCCTTCCGGCCCAAACCGCAAGAACTGTACGAGGAATCATACCCAGCGTACCACCGGCAAGTACCTGAGGTAATTTTGCTCCGACTACGTTGAAAAATAAATTAGTAATGGTAAAAGGCAAAACCGGAGACAGTTTGGCGAAGAAAATCAACCGGAACTGGTTTGCTTTAAATTTCCGGATGAGCGATTCGATTTCCGGGTAAATCTGCACCAGATAAATTCGGATTGATTCAGCATTGAAAAAATCGGCCAGTATATAAAGAAGCGCAATGGCTCCGAGATTTAATAAAAACAAAAACGGAATGGCGTACCATCCTAAAAAATAACCGAAAACCAAGGCAAGAAAAGTTGGCGGCGTGAGTGCAATGGCAGAAGTAAGGGTTAATCCAATCGTAACCAGTATCCAGGTTCCATAAGTCCAGCTTCTTAATAATTCTTCATGAGCCACAGCGGAAGCTGTAAGCAATGATGTGGTAACTAAGGGAACAACAGTGAGTAAAACGCTTACAACGAGAGGTAAAGGAAATTTTTTTACTAATGGATTCGCCAAAAGAAGATATTTTTAGTCAATACAATGATTTCAATTACCAAATTAACCACTTCTTTCTGTAAAAGGTTTTTCCAGAAGGTTATCTTTGGTCTTTTACTTCAAATTCGAGGATTGAAACTAAAAATATTTCTATGAAATTCGCGACCAAAGCTATACACGCAGGTGTTGAACCTGACCCAACGACAGGTGCGATTATGACACCCATTTACCAGACTTCAACCTATGTTCAGGAAAGCCCGGGAAAACATAAAGGTTATGAATATTCGCGTACTCACAATCCAACCCGAACTGCTTTACAAAATGCCTTGGCAGCTCTGGAAAATGGAAAACACGGAATTTGCTACGCCTCTGGTCTCGCAGCTACGGATGCGGTTTTGAAATTATTCCGGCCTGGCGATGAAATTATAGCGACCAATGATATTTACGGCGGCACATACCGGATCATGAAAAAAATTTACGAGCCTTTCGGTTTGATTTTTCATTTTGTTGATATGAGTGATATCAAAGAAATTGAAAAAGTAATTTCTGAAAAAACGAAAATGATCTGGGTGGAAACGCCAACCAATCCTTTATTAAAAATTATTGACATTGAAGCGGTAACCAATGTTTGTAAACAAAAGGGAATTTTAAGCGTCGTGGATAATACTTTTGCTTCTCCTTATTTGCAAAATCCGCTGGATCAGGGAGCTGATATTGTCATGCATTCGGTAACCAAATATCTTGGCGGACATTCGGATACCGTTATGGGTGCGCTTATCGTAAATGATGATGGACTGGCAAAACAACTGGCATTTATCCAGAATGCAAGTGGCGCGGTACCCGGTCCACAGGATTGTTTTCTGGTTTTGCGCGGAATAAAAACTTTACATATCCGGATGCAGCGGCATTGCGAAAATGCAAAAGTAGTTTCACTATGGCTGAAAGATCATCCGAAAGTTGGAAAAGTTTATTATCCCGGACTTCCGTCTCACGAAGGTCATGTTCTGGCTACGCGTCAAATGCGCGGGTATGGTGGAATTGTTTCTTTTGAGTTAAAAGGAGATAACTATAAGGAGGCAGTTCATGTAATGGAAAGTCTGGAAGTATTTTCTCTGGGCGAATCATTAGGTGGCGTCGAATCACTTTGCACGCATCCGGCAAGTATGACGCACGCAAGTATTCCAAAGGAAGAACGGGAAAAAACAGGATTAAAAGACACATTAATCCGCCTCAGTGTGGGGATTGAAGATGTGGAGGATTTAATAGAAGATCTGGCTCAGGCAATTGGTTAAGAATTAAATCTCTTTTGCATTCCAAAACCAAAACCATTACTTTTGATCTCTACATTATAGCAAAACAACAAACAAGTTATTCATGGAATTAACAGGAACTGTCATCGCTTTACTCCCTGAAGTGTCTGGTCAGGGTAAAAATGGAACATGGCGGAAGCAGGAATTTATTCTTGAAATCCCTTCGCAGTATCCAAAAAAAGTATGCATTTCATTGTGGGGTGATAAAATTGATCAGGCTGGCTTACAGGTCAATGACGCTGTAACTGCCTCAATTGATGTTGAAAGCCGCGAATATAATAGTCGCTGGTATACAGAAGTAAAAGCGTGGAAAGTTGACAAAGCCGGTAGTACTGGCGGCGGAGGCGGAGCATCTTTTAGTGGTGGAAACAACAATTCAACTTTGCCTCCGGTAACAACTTTTACAGAAGACGAGTCTGACGATTTGCCTTTCTAAAAATATATGGCGGTCCACCGTCGCGATGAGAGAATTCGTCAATGAGTCAATGGTTATTTCCGTCCTCATTTCTGAGGTTATTGTCATCATTCTTTCAGCGCGTCGGCGGACTGCTTTTTAAAGTTTCTTGGGCTGATCATGCCATCGCAACTGTAAAATGATCAAAAACTTCATGAGGATGCACTTCCAGAACATTGGCAAGAACCAGCATCACCAGGGTATTTGAAGCAATTTTTCTGGGAATCCCGGCCGCCGCTGCAAATAATTCGACCGTTACGGTTTGTTTTTCATCAAGCAGTTTCATCAGCTTTTCTTCCTTATCTCCATACTGAAATCTGACGTCCCTTTTAAACCGTCCGCGCCGCATAATTTCACGCATTTCACGACTCGCCTGGATGGATTTATCAGCGACCCGAACGTATGCTTTTTTTATTCCAGAAGAATCAACAACATAATGTGGTTTGTCAAGACTTCGCGGAATAGTTAAAACGAGAACCTCACGGTCCATGTCGACCGGAATTCTTTCAACGCGATAATCAAGTTTGGGGAAACAATAAGTGTCAATAGCTTTGACGAGGGTGTATTCGTCTTCAAACGAGTCTTTTACTCCTTTGATTGTCCGGTCATCTCCAACGCCGACGAAGAGTTTTCCACCTCCTGAATTAGCGAAGGCAACAAGCTCGCGGACAATTTTTTCCGGGTGATTGGATTTCAGTTTGAATTCCACATGTTCACCCTCACCTCTTCTGACCAACTCTTTAAGCAATCGTAGTTCCATCAATTGGCCTGGATAGATACTTAACTATGAAAACAATCGGGCTTTCCTGTATGTGCTTTTGATAACAACGTTACCAATTTACATTCCTTTCACGATATTAAAAAAATATTATCAATGAATCTTTGCACAATTTATGATCATTCCTATAAGTAGTTGTTTCAAATAAATAATCGTACCATTCGGGTTGACCAAGGATCAAATAAAAGTTCTAATTTGGCATAGAATTTTTTCTGCTACGGAATATTTTATTAAACCTTAGCCCTCAAATATTGTTGGGCCGACTTACATGAAAAACCTGACTATTGTAACGCTGTTGTATATAATTCTTCCCACTTACTTTTTTTTATCTTTTTGGGTTAATACAAATTATTCGATCATATCTCTGATTGCGTTAACACTCGTCCTGTTTCTGTCAATTTATAAAATGAAGAATGATGGGCTGGATAATGCTATACCTCCTTTTTCGTTAAAACCGATTCTGATTTCTTCTCTGCTTATATCATTGGTACTTTCTTACTTCTCAGAATTTGGCGGTTTTAATTATCAAAGCTATGACTACCAGGCGCATAATTTTAAATTTAACTTACTAGCGACACAGCCGCTGCCATTGTATGATGAGAAGCGGGACATATATATGTGTTATTATTTGGGATATTATATTGTCCCTTCTTTGCTTGGTAAAATTACTTCAATCAGTTTTATTAAATTTTTCGCTTTTGTATGGACCTGGTTTGGACTTTTGTTAAGTTTTTCCTGGATTCAGGTTCGGTTCAAGAATTTGAAAAATCGTCAGCGCATATTGATTAGCCTGCTCATTATTTTCGGATCCTATGTGAGCGTACTTTTACCGGCACTAGGAAAATTATTAGCAGGAGCTGTAAACTTTCAAAATAACTCCATCCTTATTAATGGGAAATTTGTACTGAATCAGCTTCCTATTTTTTCAAAAAGTCTTTCAGAAGCTCCGCAACATACTTTACCCGCAATTCTTGGAACTTGTTTTTTCCTGGCAGCTGTCACCAATGTCAAATATTTTTTCCCGTTTGCAGTTTTCATTTTCAGTTCCTTTTTCTGGACACCTTTTACGACGGTCGGTCTTTCGCTTTTTTGTTTGTATTTCTTCATTAAAGGATTCCGGCAAGATAAATTCCGGTTTGTATTTAGCGCAGCCATATTGGGTATTTTGTTGTTGATTGCATTTTATCCGGTGATAGCATTTCTCCTGGGTTCTGACGCGACGTCCATGGAGAGTAATTTATTTATATGGCAAACCGGAAGTTCAGTCTGGCCATTATATTACGCGCTATACCTTTTCGGGTTCTTTGGAATCTGGTTTATTTTTTTCAAAAAGGATCTGCTAAAATTTGATAAGGAACTTTTATTGGTTTCCTTCCTGACTTTTGCACTTTTGGGTTTGGTACAGGTAGGTCATTTCAACGATTTGAACACGCGGGCGTCGATTGCAGCCCAAATTGTGTTGGGGACGAGCATCGCTTACGCATTTATTACGGGATCTCGTGAAAAAGAGAAAAACAGCTGGCTGATCTTAGCCGCATTATTTCTGGCGGTTAACTCTCTTAGTTTTGTAAAATTCTATTATGAGCGATTATTTACGCTTGATATGGGGACAATCAATACCATCGAGCATCCGGCGATTGCTGAATACGGAGACAATTACTACGACTTTTTGGAAAATGGTTATGGCAATGGAAAGGAAGTTGTGCAGCAATATTCGCTGAAAAAAGGAAGCATCTTTGAGAAATATTTATTGAAACGTAATTCTCCGTATACCTCACTTAAATAATACAAAACGAAAAACGGCGCCCGTTGGCGCCGCTCTTACTTAATATTCGTCTTCATTAAAGAAGAAGTCATCTTTGGTCGGATAATCCGGCCAAATTTCCTCAATGCTTTCATAAGGCTGACCATCATCTTCCAGTTCTTGTAGGTTTTCAACTACTTCTAACGGAGCGCCTGTTCTAATTGCGAAGTCAATCAGCTCGTCTTTGGTAGCTGGCCAAGGAGCATCCTCCAGATATGATGCGAGTTCGAGAGTCCAGTACATAATTTTTTCGCCTATTAAATAGTTACTTAATTTTTTCAGGATTGCAAAAGTAAAAAAATTTGCATCTTTTAATAATTTTAAACAAAAAAAATCTAAAATAATTGTTTTTTATTTTTAATATTTTTCGTGATTAAGTTAAAAGATTGAAAATCATAAAATTAGGATGAATTTTAAGTGTACATCGGTCATTTATTTTCTTCCGGATTAATATATCAAATATCATTCCTTAAGACATTCCCCATTTTTCCCATGTAATTCTTTTATCGCACCCAACAGAAATCTTTGTAATTTCCCCAATCATTATATTAAAGTAATTATGACAATTGAAGTTTGCGCATACTCCCTCGAATCCTGCATGAATGCCCAGGTTGGCGGTGCGGGGCGTATTGAGCTGTGCGGAGGACTTGGTGAAGGCGGGACTACGCCAAGCGCCGGTCTTATAGAAATGGTTCGTGAACATATCCAGATCAAAATATTTGTGATGATCCGTCCACGTGGCGGTGATTTTGTTTATGATTTTTTTGAAGAAGAGATCATGAAAAGAGATATTGCTATGGCCAAAAAGCTGGGAGCAGATGGCGTTGTGCTGGGAATTCTTCTTCCCGACGGACAAGTTGACGTAGCACGTACCAAAGCACTCGTTGATTATGCGGCTCCTATGAAAGTAACTTTCCACCGTGCATTTGACCTTACGCCTGATCCAATCAAAGCATTGAAAGCTGTAATCGAAACCGGTGCTGAAAGAATTCTTACTTCAGGTCAAAAACCAAATGCACTGGAAGGTATCAAGGTTTTAGAACAATTAGCAAAAGCAGCCGGAAGCTCAATTGAAATCATGGCTGGCGGCGGTGTAAATCATAATAATGCGGCTGAGCTAAAAGATGCCGGTGTACATTCCCTGCACTTAACTGCCAAATCTTTCCGTCCCGGAAGACAAAAATATTTCCCTGCTGATATTTCAATGGCCGGCGAAAGTCCTGACGAAAGATCAGTTATGTATAGTGATTTAGGATTGGTTGAAGCTATTGTGAGTGCGGTAGCGGATAAATAACTTTTGTATTTAATATGTGAAAAAGATTTTATTCGGGATTTTTCTGCTGTTAGTCGCTTTCTTTCTTGTGGCTCTCTTCATACATAATCTGGAATATTGGAGCTCTGTGAAATGGTGGTCGCTAAATATTACGACCGTTGGTTATTTATTCATTTTTTTTCCTATTCTGAAAAGGAATGAAAATAATAAGATTTTCAAATGCTTGTTTATATCAGGGAAGTGGTACTTTAAAGTAATAGGTGTTTTGACCTTTATATTATCATTAAGTCTGTATAACTTATTTACAGATCAACTTGCCGTTGGCCTGAATGAAAAAATAAAATCCTATTATTTAGAACGCAAAACAATTGAAACAACTGCAACGGTATTAGGCTTGACTAAAATTTCTTTCACCCTAAAAACAACTTTTAATCAGAAGTTTATGGTTATTGAGTATGGAACAGATGAAGGTATTTTACGACAGGGATTAGACCCAAAAAAATACGCAGGCCTTCGGCCCGGACAAAAAATAGACATTTTATATGCTAAGCATCATCCTTCCATTTTTAAACTAAAGTAAAAAATCGCATAATTGTAGGGCTTGAAACACAAATCATTATCTTTGCGGCTCTTTCTAAAAAAACAAAACCTTAAAAACGTGAATAACAATACTTCGTTAATTTGGAACATCGTGCTTAGCATAGCCGTAGCGGTGTTATTTTTCTTACATTTCTCAGGAGGTAAATCTGAATCCGTTGCAGCGGGATCGGATGGTGTAGTAGCAGGTCGTCGTACTGTTTATGTGCAGGTTGATTCTCTTTTGACGAATTACGATTTCTTTAAGGACACTAAGAAAGCGCTTGAAAACAAACATTTCCAATTGGAAAATGAATTGAACACAAAAGGTCGCTCATTGCAGAATGAAATTGCATTTTTTCAGCAAAAAGCACAAACAATGACTCCTGACCAGGCTCGTTCTACGGAAGCTCAGCTTGGTAAAAAACAGCAGGATCTTATCGCTTACCGCGATCAGGCTATGGCTGGACTTCAACAGGAAGAAGCTGGTAAAAATGAAGAGCTTTACAAACAGATCAGAGCTTATATTGAAAAATATAACAAGGATAATAAATACGAATATGTATTAGGTTATTCTTTAGGCGGTGGAATTTTGTTCGCTGACAAATCTCTTGATGTAACGCAGAAAATTATAGAAGGTTTGAACAAGGAATATAAAGGTTCTGACGCTTCAAAAGCTGCTGCTGATTCGACTAAGAAATAATTGATTGATTCATTTGGATTGAAAAAACAGAAAGGCGACTGATACCAAATCAGTCGCCTTTCTGTTTTTAATTGGATAATAAACCGGCCATGCCTACGGCATTTAATATTAGTCCGCCAAATATTAATTTCCCGCGGATTGAAATCCACGGTTATGATATCGATCATGCCGATGGCATTTTTCTGATTTCTGTGGATTGAAATCCACGGCTACAATGTAGGTTTTACCTACAGCAATTGTTAAAACATTTTCTAGCTATGTCCTAACAAAAAGAGGCAGTTTAACTGAATAAACCGCCTCTCAATATATTGAAAATTCTTTCGAATTTGTATTTCTAAACTGCTTTCGAAGAAGATTTTGCTCCGATATATTCACGGTTCATGCGTGCGATATTCTCAAAGCTGATCTCTTTTGGACATTCAGCTGAACAAGCATGAGTGTTGGTACAGTTACCAAAACCTTCTGCATCCATTTGCGCTACCATCTTCTCTGCACGAATACTACGCTCAGCCTGGCCTTGTGGCAATAAAGCAAGCTGAGAAATTTTAGCAGATACGAACAACATCGCAGATGCATTTTTACAAGCTGCTACACAAGCCCCGCAACCAATACAGGCCGCAGCTGCAAATGCATCATCAGCATTTTCTTTTGCGATTGGAAGATTGTTTGCATCCTGTGCATTTCCTGTGTTAACAGACACAAATCCACCAGCTGATATAATACGGTCAAAACCATCACGATCTACAACCAAATCCTTAATCACCGGAAATCCTGCTGCTCTCCATGGCTCCACTGTGATTGTATCACCATCCTGGAAAGAACGCATATGCAACTGACACGTTGTTACGCCTTTCAAAGGTCCGTGTGGACGTCCATTGATAAACATTGAACAAGATCCACAAATACCTTCTCTACAATCGTGGTCAAACGCGACAGGCTCTTTATTTTCTTCAATTAATTGTTCGTTAAGAATATCGAACATTTCAAGGAAGGACATATCTGGAGAAACGCCGTCCAGATTATAGCTTTCAAATCCTCCTTGTGTATCTGTATTGCTTTGTCTCCACACTTTAAGCGTAAGACGCATATTGCCTGCACTCATTTTTCTAAACTGTTAATGATTAACTATTAACGAAATTTATTTTAGTTATAAACTCATAAGAAGCACCGGGTTTAATGCCGATAGCCGAAAGCTGAAAGCCGATAGCTACTTATAACTTCTCTGAGCGATTTTAATGTTATCGTAAACAAGCTCTTCTTTATGAAGCTCCCATTTCTCAGTTCCGATATGCTCCCATGCCGACACAAACATAAAGTTCTCATCATCACGAAGTGCTTCACCTTCTTCTGTCTGGTATTCCTCACGGAAGTGACCGCCACAAGATTCATTACGTGTTAATGCATCAATACACATCAATTCACCTAATTCGATAAAGTCGGCAACACGGTTTGCTTTGTCAAGCTCTGGGTTGAAATCTTTTACAGTACCCATTACTTTAACATCTTTCCAGAATTCTTCACGCAGTGCACGGATTTCCAAAATAGCTTCTTTCAATCCTTTTTCATTACGTGCCATTCCACATTTATCCCACATAATTTTACCCAAACGGCGGTGGAATAATTCAGGAGAAGTTTTTCCCTGAATCGTGATCAGTTTCTGAATTCTGTCATTTACTTCCTTTTCAGTCTGAACGAACGCTTCATGATCGGTAGAAATTTTACCGGTTCTGATTTCACCCGCCAGGTAAGCTCCAACAGTAATTGGAATTACAAAATAACCATCTGCCAAACCTTGCATCAGCGCAGAAGCTCCCAAACGGTTTGCACCGTGATCTGAGAAATTTGCTTCGCCTAATGAATACAATCCCGGAACAGTTGTCATTAAGTTGTAATCAACCCAAAGTCCGCCCATTGTATAGTGAACCGCAGGATAAATACGCATAGGCACTTCATAAGGATCTTCTCCTGTGATCTGCTTATACATATCGAAAAGGTTACCATACTTTTCTTTCACTACCGCCTTACCCCATTCCAGAATCTGGGCTTCTGAGGCATTGGTAATATTATTTTTATTTGCTTCTCCTTGTCCGTAACGGTGGAAAGCTGCTGAGAAATCAAGGAATACTGCCAGCTTGGAAGTACCTACCCCATATCCTGCATCACATCTTTCCTTCGCAGCACGGGAAGCGATATCGCGTGGAACAAGGTTACCAAAAGCCGGGTAACGACGTTCCAGGTAATAATCTCTTTCGTCTTCCGGAATTTCATTTCCGGCACGTGTATCGTTTTGTTTTTTCGGAACCCAGATACGACCATCATTACGAAGTGATTCTGACATCAAAGTCAGTTTCGACTGATGCTCACCGGATACCGGAATACATGTCGGGTGAATTTGCGTAAAACATGGGTTTCCGAAGAATGCACCACGCTTATGCGCTTTCCAGGCAGCCGTAACATTACTACCCATCGCATTTGTTGACAGATAAAATACGTTTCCGTAACCACCTGTACAAAGTAAAACTGCGTGAGCCGAATGTCTTTCCAATTCACCTGTAATCAGGTTTCTTGCAATGATACCACGACACTTTCCGTCGATTTTTACAACATCAAGCATTTCGTGACGGTTGTACATGGTGATTGTTCCCATCCCAACCTGGCGCTGCAAACCTGAATAAGCACCTAATAAAAGCTGCTGACCAGTTTGTCCAGCCGCATAAAATGTACGCTGAACCTGCACCCCACCGAAAGACCGGTTGGAAAGAAGTCCGCCGTACTCACGTGCAAAAGGAACACCTTGTGCAACGCATTGGTCAATAATATTTCCGGAAACTTCCGCCAGACGATGCACATTTGCTTCGCGTGACCGGTAATCTCCTCCTTTAATTGTATCGTAAAAAAGACGATGAACCGAGTCACCATCATTTTGGTAATTTTTAGCAGCATTGATACCACCCTGTGCAGCAATAGAGTGCGCACGACGAGGGGAATCCTGAAAACAAAATGCTTTTACTTTGTATCCCATTTCCGCCAGCGTAGCAGCAGCAGAGGCACCAGCCAAACCGGTTCCTACTACAATTACTTCAATATTACGCTTGTTGGCAGGGTTTACAAGGGGTACTGATGATTTGTATTTTTCCCACTTATCTTCCAGCGAGCCTTGAGGTATTCTGGCATCCAGACGAGATGAAGTTGCCATATATTTTGAAATGTTAATTAACCTGAAAAATTAGATTCAACTATTTAAACAAGAACATTTAACTTTTAAGAGCCAATATCTAAGACCTGATAATGACAGTCAAATGCAGAACTTAATAAACCCATCCAAGATAGATTGAGATTGGCATCAGCGCGAAAATTATCGGGACAACAATCGAAAATGCAACGCCAACCACATGAATCGCACCGTTATATTTCAAATGATAAAGACCCAATGTTTTAAAGGCGCTTTGAAAACCGTGCAATAAATGCCAGGCAAGTGAGAAACAGCCAAGTACATAGATGATCACAACCCAGATGTTCTGGAAAATGTCAAGCATCATCTGATAAAGATTAAGCTCTTCTCCCGTAGCAAATTGATTGGTACGGTTTGGAATCCAGAAATGTGAGGTATGGATCACTAAAAAGATCAGGATCAATGTACCCAGCAAACCCATACTGCGGGAATACCATGTACTGTTGGCACTTGGGTTGGTTACAGCATACTTCACAGGTCTTGCACTCTGGTTAAGTTTTGTCAACCACAGACCATCCGCAATATGAATAAGAAAACCTAGTACCAAACCGATTTCAAGGGTCCGGATTATGGGATTTGTTCCCATGAAATGTCCCCAGTGAGAAAAAGTTTCGCCCCCATCATTGTAAAAAATCATTGCATTGATGGTTGCATGTATTACCAGAAAACTGATCAAAAATAAACCGGTAAGCGACATAATCAGCTTCTTACCGATGGAACTTGTTAACGCTTGTGTAAACCAAGACATAGCAAACACGAATAGTTTTAGTACAAAAAAATAAGGTATATTTAGAACCTTTCAAAGGTATGGCACAAACCTGTGCGACACAATAAAAGAGGATCATTTTTATGAAGCGCTTTACAATTTATAATCATTATTAAGTACCTCTTTGCTCCGTTATTAATCCTGATACTTACATTTTTAAGTCCATTTCAACATTTCGAAAAAAAGATAATCCGTTATGTATCACAATTCCTGTGTTTCGGATACACATTTAATAAGATTTTTCGTTCATCGCATAGCATTATAATTCGTTAAAGATTTATAGCACTTACCTCTATCCTGAAAAAGTTTTAAAACGTATGCGAAATAATTTACGATTTCAGCTTCTGATTCTTTTTATTTCCTGCTTTTTTGTGTCTCAACGGGCACATGCTACCCATGCAAGAGCTGGTGAAATAACCGCCAAAAGAATTGGAAATACTAATACCTATGATGTAACTTTTACGGGATACTTTGATGTAAATACTGGAAAGGATGCAGCGGATTTACAGAACGATGTATCAATGTATTTTTATCCAACCGGAAGCAATGGTCAGGTCGCACCCAGGAAGGTAGACAGGGATAGAGCTTTACTTAGGGATATCGGCAACAATACTACAATTAATGTTTATACAACGCGATACGCCTTCCCATCGACCGGAGACTGGACGATAGCAGTTATGATCGATAATCGAAACAACAGTATTTTAAATCTCAGCCCTGCACCAACAAGCGATCTTAATTTCTTTGTTCATACCAATCTTATTATCAACGCTTTCGTCGGTGCTAATCAAACTCCCATTTTACTCAACGCACCTATTGATCTGGCAGCAGTCGGACAACGGTACATTCACAACCCCGGTGCATTTGACGCAGACGGAGATAGTATTGCTTATCATCTTTACACTCCACAACAAAATGTACGAGGAACAGGTCTTGGTGTTAACCTTGGGTACAAAGATCCGAATCTGGTAACCCCTCCCGGCAGAACAGAAACCGGAGCGAGCCCTGCTACTTTTAGTATGAATGCCTTAACAGGCGACTTAATTTGGGATGCGCCTGTAACAAGAGGATTTTACAATGTAGCATTCGTCGTCGAGGAATGGCGTGACGGTGTGAAAATTGGTGACATTATCAGGGATATGCAGATTATTGTAGTCGATGCCCGGAACGACCGGCCAAAACTCGATTTAATTCCTGATCTGTGCGTCGAGGCAGGAACGCTGGTTAACCAGATCGTAAAAGCGACCGATAAAAACGGGGATAAACTTACGCTCACCAGTACCAGCGGGCTCTACCAGGCCACCGCGCTTGTGTCTCCTGCTTATGCCACTTTCTCAGTCCCCCAGCAAGGTGCACAAGGGACGCTCACAGGACAATTCACCTGGCAGACCGGCTGTAACCAGATCAGGCTTGAACCCTATGAAGTACTTTTCAAAGTTGAGGACGGCCCCGGACCCAATACCCCAAACCCTACCCTGTTCCAGAAACTGGTCGATATCACCACACTGCATATCAAGGTTTACGGGCCGCAGCCACAAAACCTGGCCGCAACCGCTGTCACCGATGCTGCCGGAAAAGCATTCAAGCTGACCTGGGATTCTTACAAATGTCAGGTGCCAGGCGCCAAAATTGTTATTTACAGAAGAGAGGGTTGCCGTGAAATTTCAAAAGATGTATGTTTTACAGGATTGGATGGTTATGGTTATGAGGAAATTGCAAGGGTCAATGCTGATCAGGTTACTTACACCGACAACAATGCAGGTGCAGGTCTGAAATCAGGAATTTCTTACAGTTACCGTATCGTGGTCGTATTCCCAAGACCTGATTCAGACATCACACAGCCAGGTTACTTGATCGGCGGCGGTGAAAGTAAAGCTTCTGAACAGGTTTGTATCGAAGTACCCCTTCTGATGCCGGTTATTACCAATGTCACTGTGGATTCTACAAGCGATACAAGAGGAATTATTACTGTGAAATGGACAAGACCAACTTTACAGGCTGGTGCTTCCATTCCTGCGCAGTACAAACTTTTCCGTGCAACAGGACTTTCAGGTACTGATTTTACAAACATCGCTACCATCAACACAAACCTGGTAGCCGGCGCGCCTGATACCATTTATGTTGATAAAAACCTGAACACGGTTGCCAATGCTTATCGTTATAAACTCGAATATTATTACACTGATGCAGGCAAACTTGTAAAACTGGACGAGACCGATCCGGCCAGCAGTGTCCGTTTATCACAAGGTTCGGCCAATCCGAATGCGATCAGATTGAACTGGACAGCCAATGTCCCATGGAGCAATGATAACCAGACGCACAGGGTGTACCGTGAAGACAAATCCAAACCCGGAACATTCAACAGGATTGCAGATGTCACAGTGACCGGCGCAGCTTCCTATACTTACACTGATGACGGAACAGATAAATATGCACAGGACGGAACAGTCAATGTGACCATTTCAAAAGATGTTGTTTACTGTTATAAAGTAGAAACCGTAGGATCTTACAACAATACCCAGATCAAGGTTGATCCGCTCTACAACTTCTCACAGATAATCTGTGTCTCTGCTTCGGATACCACAAAACCATGTGTGCCGGTGCTGAGTATTGACCAGCTGGATTGTGCCACAATTACACCGGATGAGTTCTGTGACCAGACTTCCTTTACAAACAATCTGTCATGGACATATCCGAACAGTGCAAACTGCGACCAGGCGATAACCGCTTACAGACTTTATTACACAAGGTATGAAGGTGACACGCCAACACTTCTGAAAGAAATCACAGCGCCGGCTGCCACTACTTTTGCACATGAGGGACTGACTTCTTTTGCAGGTTGTTATTACGTGACTGCGGTCAATAAATACGGGACAGAAAGTGCACCGAGCAACACCGTCTGCAAAGACAACTGTCCGATTTTTGCACTGCCGAATGTGATCACGCCAAACGGTGATGGCAAAAATGATCTTTTCACGCCGCTTAAATGTCCAAGTTTTGTTCAGTCACTGGACTTCAAAGTGTTTAACCGCTGGGGTGCCAAAGTGTATGATTCCAAAGATGTGAACATCAACTGGAACGGAAAAAACAACAGTGGAAACGATCTGGCAGCAGGACAGTATTATTATGAAGTGATTGTTAATTTCGAGTCTGTACAGCGTGAAGGAAAACCAGCCACTTTCAAAGGTTGGGTCCAGATTCTTAGATAAAAACAACGCCCACTTTTAAGCTGTTAAAACACAGACTTTTTTTCTTTCAACTTCTAGTACGTTATTTGTAGCCCGGTTAAACTATAACCGGGCTACTGCGTTTTGTTACCATGACCAATTTTTAAATCAACCAATTATGAAAAAAGCCTACATATTTCCGGGACAAGGTTCACAGTTCAAAGGAATGGGTTTAGACTTATATCAAAGCTCTGATTCAGCCAAATCATTTTTTGATCAGGCAAACGATATTCTGGGATTTGACATTACCAAAATTATGTTTGAGGGCACCGACGAGGAGCTTAAACAAACAAATGTTACACAGCCTGCAATTTTCATCCACTCCGTGGTGCTGGCAAAAATCAGTGAAGATTTTACGCCAAACATGGTAGCAGGGCATTCTCTTGGAGAGTTTTCTGCCCTTGTAGCAGCGGGAGCACTTTCTTTCGACGATGGTTTACGATTGGTGGCCAAACGCGCCGATGCCATGCAAAAAGCATGTTTATTGCGCCCGTCAACAATGGCCGCAATTTTAGGACTTGACGATAAAACGATAGAGGAAATTTGTGCAGGAATAACCGACGAAATTGTTGTTCCTGCTAATTATAACTGCCCGGGCCAAGTTGTGATATCAGGAACCATTGAAGGTGTGGAAAAAGCCTGTGAGCTGTTAAAAGCTGCCGGTGCCAAGCGCGCACTTTTACTTCAGGTTGGTGGTGCTTTCCATTCTCCTTTGATGGAGCCGGCACGCGAGGAACTTGCAGCTGCCATTAATGAGGCGCAGTTTCAGTCCCCACTTTGTCCGGTATATCAAAATGTAAATGCAAAACCGGCAACGGAAGTTTCTGTGATCAAAGAAAACCTTATTGCACAACTAACAGCACCCGTAAGATGGACACAATCTGTTGAGCAAATGGTAGCCGACGGAGCTGGATTATTTGTTGAATGCGGTCCTGGAAAAGTGTTACAGGGACTAGTGAAAAAGATATCCAGCGGTGTTGAGTTAAAAAGTATTTGAAAATTTTTTTTCAAAAATACTTGACAACTTAAAATTTCGTATTACTTTTGCACCCACTAACACGGTATTGGCTGATGGTGTAATGGTAACACAGGACATTTTGGTTGTCTCGTTCAAGGTTCGAGTCCTTGTCGGCCAACATTTTTTTAGCAAAGAGCTCATTTTTTAATGAGCTCTTTTTTTGTGTAAATCTTCTCTTCAAAATTGCCTGTAATTGCAAATTCCATCCATTTTTTTTACCAAAATGGGTGATATAAAATCCTATATTTTCCTTTTACTGGATTTTACGAAACAAAAGGGTAAAAAAGGTTACATGCTTTTTACAAAATGATAATTATTTACCGATGAAATGTTACATTTACTATGTATAACCTAAATGCACCGTAAATGAAAATCGACACAAAAATTAAAAAAAGAGACCGGGAACGGACTAAGGGTAAAATCCTTAAGGCCGTAGGTGAGGTCATTGAGCAATTTGGAACTGAAAAAGTTGGGGTAAACCTGATTGCGAGAACAGCCGGAGTTAACAAAGTACTGATTTACAGATACTTTGAAAGCGTAGACGGTTTGATGGAACAATATGTAAAATCCGGAGAATACGTTTCCACCATGGGAGACGATTATATAGATAACATGGGCAACATTCCAGCAGAAGAACGCGGAAAAGCATTGACTAGTTTAATGAATACATTTCTTAGCGATTTGCGCGAACGTAAGGCCACACGAGATCTTTTGAGATGGGAAATCGGAACTGGCAAAACCATGCTGTCAGACGCAAGAAATCAGATTGCCACACGCATTGTTGACAAAATCGGTGACTTGCCAAATTGTAAAGACACCAGTGCTTTGATGGCATTTCTGACAGCCGGCATTTATTACATGACTATTTCAAGCGACTATCGTGAAAAAATAATCGATGTGGATCTGCATTCTGATGAAGGCTGGAATCGAATAACAAATGTTATTGAAAGCATTATTGTGAATGTTGCCTAAACAAATTAATTAGAATGCAGAGTCCTTTTGAATGAAAATTCAGAAGGACTCTTTTTTGTGATCTATGCCAATAAAACGGAACCTCTTCACGTATATTTGTAAGCCGGAGGAAGCCTCAGCCAAAACATGGGCTTTCATCTTCGTTAAAAGGTAATGTAGTATATGAGTGTTCTTAAAAAGCTGGCCGGGGATACGGTCATGTATGGTGTTAGTACAATGTTGGGCCGTATGCTCAATTATTTACTTGTCATGTTGCATACTAAGCTTTTCCTGCCAGAGCAGCTGGCTTCTCAGGTCCAACTTTATACCTATGCCGGGCTCTCACTTGTAGTCTATACTTTTGGTATGGAGAGTGCTTATTTTTGGTTTGCCAGAAAAGAAGGTGACAGACAAAAATATTACAACCTGGTATTAAGTGCCGTTATTCTGGTCAGCGTATTTTTTTCTGGTGGTATTTTTATTTTTGCCGAACAGGTTGCAAGTCTCATTCAGTATCCGGAAGAAGTGACGCTTGTTCGTTGGATGAGCATTATCATGGCAATTGACGGAATTGTTTCCATTCCTTTTGCCAGATTACGATTAGAAAAAAAGGCGAAAAAATTTGTCGTGGCTCGCGTTGCGAATATTCTGATGAACATTGGACTAAACTTCTTTTTTCTGATTATTTGCCGCGACATTTATGATGAGAAGTACCTTAGCCTTTTTAAGCCATTTGTTGATCTTTTTTATAATCCAGCCGTTGCAGCCGGATACATCGTTTTGGCGAATCTAGTTGCCAATCTTATGTATTTCCTTTTTCTATATAAGGAATTCATTGATTTCAAATTCGTGTTCGACAAAACATTGTTTAAACCGATGTGGGTATATGCTTTTCCTCTATTCATCATGAATCTGGCTGGTGTAACAAATTTGCTTTTTGACCGGACTTTTCTTCAATACTTGCTTCCCACAAACTTTTATCCAGGAAGAACAACAAAACAAGCAATCGGAATTTACGGACAATGCTTCAAACTTTCCATCTTCATGAATCTGGCTATTCAGGCATTTAAATATGCGGCCGAGCCTTTTTTCTATTCAAAAGCAGAAGACAAAAATGCACCGGAAGTATTTTCAGAAGTGATGAAATGGTTTATAGTTATTTGTGCAACTATGTGGGTGGGAATCTGCCTTAACCTGCATTTGCTTGCCGAATTATTCCTAAGAAAGAAAATATTTCACGAAGGTCTGGCAGTAGTTCCATGGCTTCTTCTTGGATTCTTATTTTTAGGAATTTACTACAATTTGGCGACTTGGTTCAAGCTTTCGAACAAAACCCAGTTTGGAACATATATCACATTAACGGGTACAAGCATTACAATCCTTCTTAACGTAATATTGGTACCAAAAATCGGCTACCTGGGTTGCGGTTTTGCATTTGCAGCATCCAGCTTGGTGATGACAACACTATGTTATTATTTTGGACAAAAATATTATCCAATTCCTTATCAGCTAATTTCTGCGCTGGGTTATATTTTAGGTGGAGGCGTGTTTATTCTGTTGGATGCTTTTTTTATTCCATCAAATTCTACTGCTGGATTTGCTTATCATATGCTATTCTTTATCCTGTTCTGCATAATTGTGATTTTAGCAGAGCGAAAAGCCCTACCCCAACGTTTTCAAAAAATGCTCAGCTTTAAATAACCGGTCAGCAATTATTTTCTTTTGCCGCGTCACGAAGTAATTTATTGGCGAAAATAAATTCATTCAACTCAGGAACAGTCGTTTTTGTGATATCCGAATTAACACCTTCCCAGAGCTTGTCGCCCTGGTAAAGAAACATCACATTCTGCCCTATTTCCATTACCGAGTTCATATCATGTGTGATGATGACTGTTGTGATTTTGTATTCCTCCGTAATTTCCTTGATAAGTTCATCAATTTTCACCGATGTAAGCGGATCCAGTCCTGAATTGGGTTCATCACAAAAAAGATATTTAGGATTCATCACAATAGCCCGCGCGATTCCTACACGTTTTTTCATCCCGCCACTTATTTCCGATGGCATTCTTTTGCCAGATGTTTCAAGTCCTACACGTTGAAGGCAAAAATCAACCCGTTCCTTTTTTTCAGCAGGAGAAATATCAGTTAACATATCAAGCGGAAAACGCACATTTTGTTCAACAGTTTGTGAATCAAAAAGCGCACCGCCCTGAAACAATACGCCCATTTCTCTGCGTATGGCTTGTTTTGTGTCCTTATCAGAATTGTAAAAATCACGGCCGTTGTAAAGAACATTGCCCTGATCCGGTTTAATCAAACCGATCATACATTTTAGCAATACACTTTTCCCGGTACCGCTTCCACCGATAATAAGATTTATTTCTCCTTCTTTAAAAGTGCTTGATACGCCTTTAAGAACCGCCTTACCGTTAAATGCTTTATTTATATCTTTTATTTCAATCATTTTCCCGGTTGATAATTATCGTTGAGGGTCAACAAAATTCATTTTCTGACCAACTTTGTTCGGTCACAATAATAGCTGAGCTAATAAATAATCTGCTATCAAAACAGAAATACAACTATTCGTAACAGCTTGTGTGCTGGATTTCCCTACTTCCAAAGCACCGCCTGTTGTATAAAATCCTTGATAAGAGGAAATTGTAGCAATTAAAAATCCGAATACAAACGGTTTAACACACATGAAAAACAGATTGTACGGAACAAATGAATCACGAATTCCATATAAATAGTCACGTTCTGTGATAACGCCTGTGAGTGTTCCGGCCAGATATCCACCAAAAATTCCTAAAAATGCGGCCAGAATAACCAGCATCGGGAAAGTGAACATTGCTGCCAGCACCTTTGGTAAAACCAAATAGGAGGAAGAATTAATTCCCATTACTTCAAGCGCATCAATTTGCTCTGTAATACGCATTGTTCCCAGCTCACTTGCAATATTTGATCCAACTTTTCCCGCTAAAACGATGCAGGTAATCGTTGGTGCCAACTCCAGAATCTGCATATCACGTACAATTAGCGCCACTGTTGAAACAGGAATAATCGGACTTACAAGATTATAAGCTGTCTGGATACAGGACACAGCACCAATAAATGTCGAGACGATGGCCACAATAAATATCGAACTTACACCAATCCCCACGCTTTCTTCCATGAAACGCCGCCAATACACGGACATTTTCTCACCTTTGCCAAAGAGTGATCCTAAAAAAATAAAGTATTTTCCGATTACCGACATCATATCTTAATTGTATTCAATATTTTCGGGAAAATTAGACAAAAAAAGAGCCAAATAGAAAAATGAATCCATTAGTAGTAATAACCGGAGGCACAAAAGGTATTGGAAGAGCGTTGATTGAACGGTTTTTGGCTGGAAGTTTTGATGTTATCACCTGCGCACGAAACGAAAACGATCTTTTGTCGCTGAAAAGCGATATGAAAACGCAATTTCCTGATTCAGAAGTTTATTTTCAAAAAGCTGATTTATCACTGCGTTCTGAACTAAACAGTTTTATTGACTTTATCAAAAATAAGGATCGTCCCATAGACGTACTAATCAATAATACCGGCGTATTTATCCCTGGGCAAATTCACAATGAAAGTGAAGGCACACTGGAAAAAACGATGGAAACCAATCTTTACAGTGCCTATCACCTTACGCGCGGAATCGTTGACAAGATGATGGAAGTAAAAAAAGGACATATTTTTACCATATGCTCCACAGCAAGTATTACTGCGTATCCAAACGGAGGTTCTTATTGTATTTCAAAATTTGCTTTGTACGGAATGACAAAAGTATTGCGCGAGGAAATGAAACCGCACGGAATTAAAGTAACTGCGGTGCTTCCGGGTGCAACTTTAACAGATAGCTGGCAAGGAACTGATTTACCAGCAGAAAGATTTATTGATTCCAAAGATGTGGCTGAGACGATCTGGGGCGCATATTTGCTCTCTCCCAGAGCAGTTTTGGAAGAAATTTTGATAAGACCACAGCTCGGAGACCTGGATTGATTAGTAAAGAATAAAGCATTTTTGCTAAATTGCCGCATTTTTAAAATTATTTATAAAACCCTTATTTCATTTCATGGAACAATACCTTGGTATAGACGTGGGCGGTACTAACGTAAAAATGGGGATCGTTGACGCTACAGACGGGAGAATTTCTAATTTTTATAGCCACGATACCGCAAGCTGGCGCAGTTCAGGACATTTTATAGAACGTCTTGGTGACGCAATCGCTTTGCAATTGGTTGAATACCCGGAAGTTAAAAGAGTAGGCATTGGCGTTCCTGGCCTCATCTCACGTGACCGTACCACCTTACTGGAAATTACAGCTATCCCTGAAATTGATGGTATTACCATTGTTCCGGATTTGAAAGCTCGTTTTCCTCAGCATGATTTTTATCTTGAAAATGACGCAAACGCTGCTGCATTAGGTGAATACTATTTTGGTGAAGACAAACTTCCTGAAGATTATATTTTTGTTACACTTGGTACCGGTATTGGCGGAGCTGCTATTATCGATAAGAAGGTCTTTAAAGGCGGCGGTGGAAATGCGATGGAACCCGGGCACGTACCTTCAAAAGACGGAAAAGTACTGGAACGTAACATCGGAAAAAAAGAGCTGCTGGATATGGCACATGCCATGAGGGCAACTTATACAGGAAAAACGCAGTTGCCGGATAATGGTACGATTTCTACAACAGGATTGGTAGCAGCAGCAGCCGCAGGAGACGAACTGGCCAAGCAAATTTTCCAGGAAATGGGTTATTTGTTAGGTGAAGGACTGGTTTCAATGATCCGGATTCTGGATATTACAACAATTCTTATCGGTGGAGGTATTTCTGCTTCATTCGAATATATTTTGCCAGCTATTAACGAACGTTTCAGCTACTGGCTTACTCCTTATTACATGAAAACGATCAGTATTAAAAGAGCTACCCTGGCGAACGACGCCGGATTGTTAGGTGCTGCTTCTTTGTGTTTTGATTGATAAAAATTTGAAATTGATAAAAATAAAACGCGGAAGATGATTGATATTCATTTTCCGCGTTCTTGTTTAAAGCCTATACATCAGTTTATACAAAATTAACTTCCGCACTCAGACTAACGCCAAACTTATCCTGCACCGATTTTTGTATTTTTTCAGATAATGCTTTTATTTCAGCACCGGAACCTCCTCCATAATTTACCAGAACAAGCGCCTGCCTGGCGTGCACACCAATTTCACCTTCACGATAACCTTTCCATCCAGCCTGTTCGATAAGCCAACCCGCCGGTACTTTTATAAAACCAGGCGTTGTGGGATAACCCGGAAGATTTGGGAAATCTGATTTTAACCTGTCAAATTGTGACGTAGAAATTTCCGGATTTTTGAAAAAACTACCCGCATTACCAATTTTCGCCGGATCAGGAAGCTTGCTTTCTCTTATGCGAATCACAGCTTCGCTAATCGCTTTTATTGTAGGGGTTTCAACATTCATCTCTGCCAGCGTTTTCTGAATGTCGCCGTATTCCACATGATAAACCGGTTTTTTATTTAAGCGGAATACTACGCCGGTAATAATCAATTTTCCCTTTAATGCGTGTTTAAAAATACTTTCTCTGTATCCAAAAAGACATTCTTCTTTTGAAAATGTTCTCATTTCAGCCGTCTCAATAGAAATCGCTTCAACGGTTTCGACAACATCTTTTATCTCGACACCATAAGCACCTATATTTTGCATTGGGGCTGCCCCTATCGTTCCGGGGATTAATGACAAATTTTCAACGCCAGCATAATTATGGTCCACGCAGTACATCACAAAGTCATGCCATTTTTCGCCTGCTCCAACATGAAGCCAGACATAATCCTGATCTTCTTTTATCAGCTCTATCCCTTTAATTGCTATTTTTATAACCAGTGCATTGATATTCTGCGTAAATAGAACATTACTTCCGCCGCCTAATATAAATTTGGGAATTTCTTTTAAAGCAGGATTTTTAATAATATCGGTAAGCGCTTCGGTTGACTCCGCTTCTTCAAAAAATTGCGCCCGGGATTCCAGCCCGAAGGTATTAAATTGGCGCAGGGAAACGTTTTCTTGCATGGGTTGAAATGATAATCGTGTAAGCAGGACAAAGTTAGGTATTAGATTCAAAATAGCACAGGATGATGGTTTATCTATCCATTTTTGGTTAAGTTTGTGACCATATTACCAATCATTTCATCATGCTGCTGAAAAAGAAAATAATTTTGCTGGCTATTCCTCTTGCTTTCCTGGCTCTTTCAGGATGCAGCAAGAAAACCACTGCCAACATTTCATCAGCAGATTATCGGGAGGATCTTACGTCGGTAAGGCCGAGGTTTGATTATGTTGAACCGGTAGCCGAGAAAAAAGCAGAATCCAGACCAGCTGACAATGTTTATAAAACAAGCGACAAGCCTCTGTACGTCAACAAAAGACTTCAGACGGTACTGGATACCTTGGCTCAGCAAAATAAAGCCATCAGATATATAAGCGGATACAGAATACAACTTTATGTAGGGAATGTTCGTCAGGAAGCTGATAATGCTAAATCGTATATTTATTCATCTTTTCCTGACTTAAATCCGTACGTATCTTATTCGCAGCCTACATACCGGGTAAAAGCCGGAGATTTTATGTATCGCAGTGATGCAGAACAATATCTTGAACAAATCCGCGGGCAATATTCCTCAGCTGTGATCCTTGCAGACCGCGTTGAAATAAAACGCAGTTTGATGATTCGCCTTCCGTCGGAATAGATTAAATTTTAGAATTCGCTAATAATTTTACCTTTGTATTTTATATACATACTAACTTATAATGAAAAAGGCACTAATTACAGGTATTACAGGTCAGGATGGGGCTTATTTGGCGGAATTGCTTTTGAGCAAAGGCTATGAAGTCCATGGTATCAAACGTCGTAGCTCGCTTTTCAACACACAGCGTATCGACCACATTTATGAAGATCCACATGAAAAAAATGTACGTTTCCACTTACATTATGGAGATCTGAGTGATTCTACAAATATCATCCGCATCATTCAGGAAGTACAGCCTGACGAAATATATAACCTGGGTGCTATGTCTCATGTGCAGGTTAGTTTTGAAGAACCGGAATACACAGCCAATGTAGATGGAATCGGAACGCTTCGGATTCTTGAAGCTGTTCGTTTGTTGGGTTTAACCAAAAAAACAAAAATTTATCAGGCTTCAACTTCCGAACTTTACGGTTTGGTTCAGCAAGTTCCTCAATCGGAAACAACGCCATTTTATCCACGTTCACCGTATGCAGTTGCAAAATTGTATGGTTACTGGATTACAGTAAATTATCGTGAAGCCTACGATATGTTTGCGGTAAATGGTATTCTTTTCAATCATGAATCGCCTTTACGCGGAGAAACTTTTGTAACACGTAAAATCACACGTGCCGTTGCAAGAATTGCTTTGGGCTTGCAGGATAAAGTTTATCTTGGAAATCTGGATGCACAACGTGACTGGGGACATGCAAAAGATTTCGTCGAAGCTATGTGGCTTATTCTTCAGCAGGAAGTTGCAGAAGATTTCGTAATCGCGACCGGAATTACTACGCGTATCCGTGATTTCGTTCGTATGGCATTTGCCGAAGTTGGTGTTGAACTTGAATTTTCAGGCGAGGGCGTTACAGAAATTGCAAAAGTTACTAAATGTAATGATCCTGCATACCAGATTGAAATTGGTAAGGAAGTAGTGGCCATTGATGCCAAATATTTCCGCCCGACAGAAGTTGAATTGCTGATCGGTGATCCAACAAAGTCAATGACAAAATTGGGCTGGAAACCAAAATATGACCTAAAAGCGCTCGTGAACGATATGGTTACAGCCGACGTAGCCTTGTTCAAAAAAGACCAGTTACTTGAAAACAGCGGTCACAGAGTTATGAATTATTACGAATAGAATTTCTAAAAAGTCATTTGTTGTCAGGTTTTGTCATTTATAGTCAGGGGTGGTTTTTGGCTCTTACTAGAATAATGGGACTTGACAATTTTTGTTTTTAAGCGGGTTTTGAAAAAGTCAGGGAGTGGTCATTTGTTGTCAAGGATAGTTCATTTATTGTTTGGGTTTGTGAGCCCTTGAAAAATGATGGGACTTGACAATTTTTGTTTTTAAGCAGGTTTTGAAAAAGTCAGGGAGTGGTTATTTGTTGTCAAGGGTAGTCATTTATTGTTTGGGTTTGTGAGCCCTTGCAAAATGATGGGACTTGACAATTTTTGTTTTAACCAGGATCTGAAAGGTCATTTATTGTCATTTTTAGTCAGGTTTTGTCATTTGTTGTTAGGGATGGTAAGCCGTAATTCGGATCATAAAATCTGGCCATCCTAAACGAAATCAGGTACGGCCAACAATTGACTATACCTGACTACACTTGACAAAAAATGACTTTTCTTAAACAATTTCGATTACTCAAAATCCTTGACTATCCCTGACCACACTTGACAAAAAATTAAATCGCCGGAATTGCCTTCCCAATGCTAACAAGCGTTTCCGGATTTTGGTATCCTATTACTTGTTTTACGATTTTTCCGTCAGAGTCGATAAAGAAAAGTGTTGGGTAACCTTCCAATGGATATTTTTGAGCAAGTTTTGGACCTTCACCGCTTTCCATATCTACTTTCACATTGATAAATTTCTGGTTAAACAAAGCACCAACTTCTGGTTTTGTAAAAACGTTTTTCTGCAATAATTTACAAGGGCCGCACCAGGTTGTATAAGCATCAAGGAAAATTACCTTTTTCTCAGCTTTGGCTCTTTTAAGAATCGCTGCCCAATTTCCTTCTGTAAATTTTATTCCTGCCTCAGGCTTTACTTTCGTTTCTTTTTTTCTGCCGTCAGCTGCTTCTGCTGTTGAAAAAGTCAGTGCAACTATTGCAAGCAAATAAATAATGTGTTTAAACCCTTTCATTGCTTTGGTTATATTATAGTTTGAATAAATACATAACGAAAATACCTAACCGATTTATTTTATAAAACCATTTCCACCGGGATAGGTTCAATATTTAAATTGAAAATATAAACGAACTAACTATTTTTTCCAACAAAAAACAACCCCCGCAGATATACATCTGACGGGGGTGTTTCACTTTGCTGGGTTATTATAACTTCTAATGGCAAGAGAAGTCTCTTCGATTGTTTATTTAGTAATTAAAACCTTATAACTATTTGTTGAACCACCAGTAGTTGTCAGGCTCACTGCATATAATCCTGATGGAAGATTTTTAACATCAATGCCATCAACAGGTGCTTTTGTTGATTGGTAAACTGCTCTTCCGTTTAAATCAAAAAGCTGAATTTTACCAATTTTTGTCCAGTCACTTACTTTAAACTGGATACGATCTGATACCGGATTTGGGTAAATTGTAACCTGGTCTGCGATTTCCAACGTAACACTTTTAATGCTGCTGTAAGCAAATGTTCCATCCTTATCGATCATTTTCAGACGATACAAGTTTTCACCATTAGAAGGGTTTTTATCAGTAAAAGAGTATGTTGTTTTCGTTGCGCTTTCTCCTGCTGCAATTACGTTACCAAGTTTTTGCCAGGTTTTTCCTGTAAGGCTGTTTTCAATATCAAAACTTTCGCTGTTGGTTTCAGCAGAAGTAGCCCATTGCAACTGAACCGTTTGATTTTCTTTATCCGCATTAAAGCTGATCAGGGTAACTGGCAATGGTGTGCTGCCTTCATAAATACCCGCATCAACAGTCAGATTATCACGCTTCACATTTCCAGCCGGATAAGAAGTATCAATTGTTATTTCCCCGCTGTTCCCGTCTGTATCAACATCACTGTCAAGATCCGAAGTGGTGGCATTTTTTAGGGTAAAGAAATATTTTCCACCACTTGGCAGGATAAAAGTTACCTTGTATTTACCGCTTTGAAGATCATCAAACAAATATTTTCCATAGCTATCCGTCACAGCTGTAACTACCTGTGTCCAGCTTCCCGAAACATATTCGTACAACTGTACTTTAACACCCGTTGCAGGAAGTTCACCGTTATTCTGGATTCCATCTTTATTTTTATCGTACCATACGTAATCTCCGATTGAACCAACAACTTCCGCTTTTACGCAAGTTCTTTTTGCAATAGTATAAACCGTAGTTGTGCCGGGGTTGTTATTGGTTTTAGAATCGAAATCGTGACCGGCGGTATTTTCGTCCCAGAAAGTCATGTTTGTACCACTATACCCACCGTCACTTGTAATTTTACTTACGCCATTTGTTACAACAATAGCTCCGCCGTTTCCTGATATTTTCTTGTCAATAGTAAGATTACCGTTATTGATTGTCAATGTTCCGTTGATAAAAGCTGCACCTCGAATATTCACATCACCTGTCACAGTCATACAACCATTGTTTTGAAACTCTTTTCCGGCGCCTTTATCTCCGATGATAAACTGGCAGGCAGAATTACCGAAACTTCCGCATAAAGTATTTATTTCACCTTCATTCAGGATAGCTCCGTGATTGTAAAAATATCTGCTGATATTAATTACACCGGATGCTTCGTTTTTAAAACGTTTTGCATCTGCGTTTTCAACACTGCTAAATTCCATTGAACCAGAGTTTTCAATAACATTGTTAGTTCCAAAAACCGTCAATGTTGGAGCTGTGGCTATTAATTTTGACTTGGCTCCCATATTGTAAAATGAGAATGAGTCTCTGAATTGAATCGTACCCGTATTTGTAAAAGTGGTAGTTCCCTGGTTATTGATCAACAAATTGCTGCCAATTCCACTTGTATTGGTATTAAGAAAACCGCCTTCCTGAACATTGATGTAAGAAGTATTTCCTCCGTTAAAGTTATCACTGCTGTTGTAATTGAAAGTACCGTAAACATTGATACTAACAGAACCGTCGAAATTTGTTCCGTTCGTTTTTGTCCAGCTTGCACCGGTTGCGATACAAATAACATTTCCTGTACCGCTCACATTGATGTTAATGTCTCCGATTGCCGAAGTAATAGCAAGCGTTTTGTTACCATTAAGATTGTAATTGCCACCAGTTACTGCTGTAAAATCGGCAGTGGGACATTGTGCAAAAGACTGATTTGCGAGAAGCAAAATCAGCACTGGCAAAAACCATTGGTAAAATAATTTTTTCATAATAGAGGTAGTTACACTAAGAGCTTAGCTGAGTTAATTAATTTTAAACTGAGTTAAATGAAGTTGAGTCAATATATTCTATCCTCGCTCACCGCTTGGTGAACGCACTGAAATTCAATCCTCTAATTTTTGGTCAGAGGGATTGTACGCTATTAAATTCTGAAAAATGCTTATTCCTGTTTTGAAATCAGGATCGGCATTTTGAAAGTATTGTTTGATTTATTTTTTTCTTTATAAATTCCGGTCGGGTCAACCTCGATTTCTAACATATAACTTCCTGATTTCAAACCTTTTGGAAGCGTAACAAACTGGCCTTCATACATCATGCCATACGTATCATAACCGCCAACGCTGATTCCCTGTTTCAAAGATTTGCAATCGACATAACTGCCTAATCCATAATTCAAGAGGTTTTTATTACCATAAGTTTGTCCGTTCAACACACACAAACTGTCATTATTGTTACAAATTCCGGAATCAAAAAGGCAATAACTTACTTTACTTCCCTTTGAAACCAATTGCCGTTTGACCACTTTTCCGGCCTTGTTTTTAGTCTCTTTTACCACCCTGAATTCTACCCAGTCATCCACGTGGTAATGGTTATGGCCAGGTTTATCATCATAATAATTGGTGCCTGCAATACGATCTGATGACGTCAGCTTATTGCCATTTTTCTTATAAATCCGTTGGTTAATCTGCTGACGCGGATGCGTTTTATCTTTACAGATTACGGTCGAATCCTTTACTTCTTGTGTGTCGCAGTACCATTTATTATTACCAAAAGCTTCCATCGGCCCGTCGCCAATATTGGCAATAGAAGCTGCCAGCCGTAATTGTCCCGGATAATATGGATCATTCCAGGGATATTCTTTAACCTGATCAGTAGTAAGCCTTTGCAGGATTACCAAATCCGGAAGCAGCTCACAATCAGACGTTCCATCAGCACATTTACAAGCCGTTCCGTCTTCCATCGAACAAGGACTAACATCCGAATCAGGAGTTGGATTTTTATCGAAATCCAACGTCAGGAAATTAATTGTTCCTCTTTCACCTGATCTTAAATCCTGAACCATCAAATACCAGGTACCATTTGGATTTTGCCCGTTGTTCAGAAAACTTAATCTCCCGTCCGGAATATATTCTCCTGTAAATGGCGCACTTGCCTGATGTACATAACCCGAAAAGCCATTCGACCGAAAACAGGTATTTGTATAATTGCTTCCAAAATCCTTCCCATTTCTGTTTGTAAGCCATATACTGGTACCATCAGGACTTAACAATTCTATTTTTAAATCAGAAACGCGGGGATGAACAATGGTAAAGCAGATTTTAGAAATCCCAAAATCTGGGCCGGTTTTAGTGTCCAAACCCGAAACCTTTATAGGAAACGAATCTATTTTAAATACTCCTTTAAAATCATAAATGGTTCCTCCTCCTGCGTAAAAACTTTGTGCTTTGGCACTTGTAATCATAACTGAAAACAGTATGACCAGGCTAAATTTTGCCAGAAAATTTTCAAACCGGGACGCTTCCCGCAGGATAAACTCATTCATTATTCAAATTCTTGTACTGTGACTTTGCAGATTAAACCAGTGAAAATTACGCCAATCTAAGTTTTTCTACAAGTCTGCGGGTCTACGAATTAATTTTATAATTAGGAGGGTTATACAAAACTGACAGAGGATTTCTGGTATGCAAAAGTAAAAGCATTAATTATCAATACTTTAAGAAGAAATTGGAAAGTTACACGTATTTTTTTAATCGGTTTGTAGAATTATATGTAGATGAATTCGTACGTAGTTCGATTGACTTTTCGAACTACTGGGCATATACGTATGCAAATGTTTTTGAACAAAACCATTTTGTGAAGAATTTTTATGTAGCAGTAATTAAAATTGGGATCGCTTTTATACTGAAATTTAATGCTAAAAAGAAAACCAGTACCTTTGTATCCAAATTAAAACTACCACCATGAAAATTCAAGAAGCAAAATACCTTATGAGCAATTCTGATTATGAGAAATGCCCTAAGCCTGATTTGCCGGAATACGCGTTCATTGGTCGGTCAAATGTAGGAAAATCTTCATTGATTAATATGCTTACCGGCAAAAAGGCTCTGGCAAAAACGTCACAGCAGCCGGGGAAGACGCAATTGATCAATCATTATTTCATAAATGAAAAGTGGTACCTCGTTGATTTACCGGGATATGGCTATGCGAAGGTTAGCAAAACAGAACGTGAAAAATGGGAAAAAATGATCGGTGATTATTTACATAACCGCCCCAATCTGGTTTGTACTTTCGTTTTGATCGATATTCGCCATGAGGCGCTTGCAGTTGATCTTGAATTTATGGAAGAACTTGGCCAGGGAGGAATTCCTTTTCATATCATTTTTACCAAGGCCGATAAACTCAAACCATTCCAGCAATCAGAACAGGTAAGAAAATATAAAGAAAAACTTGCGGAAATCTGGGAAGAAATTCCGCCTATGTTTGTGACATCTGCCGAAAAAGGTGAAGGTCGGGACGGTGTTCTGGACACAATAGAATCTTATAATCAAACGTTTGAAAAACCGAGTGGTGAATAAGGCTTGCTTACCGACCAATCTTTCCGTTATTTTGCGGAAATTTTAATTTTGTCATATTCGTTAAGCGGAAGATACCTGCTTTAATTTCTGATCTTGGTAATTTAGCATTTATCAATTTCATTAAACAAATATGGCAACCATTGTCTAAAAATAAAGAGACCACTAATAGCATAAACTAAGGATGAGCGAGAAAGTAGAATCAACAGGAATGGAGTTGTTGAAAGAGATAGCTAATGTTTCAGGAAAAGGCGGATTGTTCCGTATTTTGAAACCAAGCCGCGCAGGTGTTATTGTAGAAAGCCTGGATGAAAAACACGAAAAATCACTAATTGGGCCAACTGCACGTGTTTCTGTTTTGAAAGACGTTTCTATTTTTACCGAAGGTGAACAAGAATCAGTTCCTTTGGCTGACGTATTTCTTAAAATCAGAGAAGTACATGGCGAGGAAATCACTTTACAGGTTAAGAGCGCATCAGACAAAGATCTTATTGAATTTTTAAATGAAATTCTTCCTGATTTCGACCGTTCAAGAGTTTATGTTTCTGATATTAAAAAGGTAATTGCCTGGTATAATTTGTTGTCGAAATATATCCCTGAGCTTTTTGTAGCCAGTGCAGAAGAAACTTCGGAAGTTGAAGCGGAAAATGCGGTAGAGACTCCGAAAACTGAAATATAAAAACATTACTGTATAAGAATAAGCAAAGCCCCGTCGTCCAGACGGGGTTTTTGCATTATCTTCTTTACAAGAATTCCTCCTGTTCATGACAAATATTTCCCAATACATCGACCACACACTCCTTTCCCCTACCGCCAGCGAAACGGATATCCGGAAAATTTGTGAGGAAGCCTGGATTCATCAGTTCAAGGCCGTTTGTGTTGCGCCAACTTATGTTGCGTACACCAAGGAAATGTTTGAGTTTTGTCCGATCAGAATAGAAATTGTTTCGGTTATTGGCTTCCCTTTGGGTTATTCAACGACTGATACAAAAATTGCAGAAGCAAAAAACGCACTTCGTGACGGCGCTACGGAACTGGATGTTGTGATGAATATTGCGCAATTTAAATCCATGGCCTATTTGAGTGTTCGGGAAGAATTGAAGCAATTGTCAGATCTGGCTCACGAAAACAATGCACTTTTAAAGATAATTATTGAAACAGCATATCTGGATTCTTTTGATTTGTATACTGCTTGCGAAATTTGTGCCGAAGCAAAAGTCGATTTTGTGAAAACATCAACCGGATTTGCACCTGCCGGTGCCGATCTGGAAACAGTTAAAAAGATGCGATCGATACTTCCGGCTGAAATAAAAATAAAAGCTTCCGGAGGAATTAAAACTTATGAACAGGCTGTAGCATTTATTGAAGCAGGGGCAGACAGAATTGGAACATCATCGGGAGTATTGATGATGACAGAGAAATGAAACCACGCGTTTTGCTTCTGAGTACCGTGCATCCGCCAGCTGATCCGCGTATTATGTACAAGATCGCGCCATCGCTTGCACAGGATTATGAAGTGATTTGCGTTTTGCCAAATCTGGTTAACAGTTCGGGCAAAAATGACTTTGAAACAATTAGATTGCCGTTTTACCAAAGTTTATTACTCAGGATTTTACTTTGTCATCCGGTTTTACTTTGGAAATGTTTGCGTTTTCGTCCGGCAATTGTGCATATCTTTGTACCAGAATTGATTCCTGTCGCGTTTTTATTTCAATGGCTGGGAGCGAAAGTTATCTATGAAGTACAGGAAAATCTTTATAAAAAATTTTCGATCAAGCGTTTCAACAAAGCAGTTTTTTATCAACAGCTTTTTAAATTTTTTGATCACGCGGCCAGAAAAAATTTTAATTGCCTTTTCACAGAACACGCTTATCTGAATGAATATAAAAATTTGCCTCTCACCTCCGCAGTCGTTCATAACTATGTTTCATTGCCATTCATTGACCGCTATTATGGAAAACATGAAAGGCTGATTAAGCAGCCGCCGGTATTTTTTTACTGCGGAGTTATTTCAATGGAACGTTCCTTTGATGTGCTTGTAGCAGCATTGATTAAATTAAAATCCGGATATCCTGAATTTCAAATGCATCTGTTCGGGAAGTTGCAGTTTGATATGACTGATGCAGAAAAATTGACGGACTTTGATAAAATCCGGGCGAATATTGTTTTTCACGGTTATACAGATTTGAAAGATGCTTTGCCATATGCCGAAGGAGCAACGGCAGGAATGGCCTTATTGAAACCTGTCGCTGATTATCCGGATTCATACACAACCAAAATATTTGAATACATGGCTATGCAGTTACCCGTAATTACTTCCGACTTTCCATTGTACCGGGACGTTGTAGAGAATTCGGGATGTGGTTTTTGTATTTCGCCATATGATTCCGATTTGCTGGCAAAGAAATTGGAGTGGCTTATTGAGAATCCTGAAAAAGCAAAAGTTATGGGTCAAAAGGGTAGAAATTCCACAGAAACTCATTACAGTTGGGCAAATGAGGAAGAAATTTTGCTCGATTTTTACAGAAAAATATTGAAACCTAAAAAATCTGAATTTTTAACAACTTAAATTATTTGTATAATTTTATAAACTTATTATTGAATTGTTCAAATATTTAGTACTATGCTTTCTACGAAATATTTAACTTTCGGAATTAAACAGAATAGTAGATTGCGAAGTCAACTTCTCAACCATGTATATTAATACACTCAGTCATTATCTACCAAGTGAAGTAATTGGTAATGAATATTTTACAAAACTTAACAACCTTTCCAGCGAATGGATTGTAGAACGCACCGGAATTTACGAGCGTCGCAAAGCCGGAGAAGGTGAGAATACTGCAACCATGGCAATTGAAGCCGTAAATTTATTATTGGCGGGTGATAAAGTTCCATACAGCAAAAATGAAATTGATTTGATCGTAGGCGGAACCTACACGCCTTATGATACGATTGTAACGGTTGCCCATGCGGTTCAGCATCATCTTGCTTTGCCAGATATTCCTGTGGTTACGATTTCTTCCGCATGTTCTTCTTTGCTGAACGCGATTGAAATTGTTGAAGGATATTTTGCCATGGGAAAAGCTTCAAAAGCTTTGGTGATCGTTTCTGATCACAACACGGCTTATTACAATGAAAGCGATACTGTTTCCGGCCATTTGTGGGGCGATGGCGCTTCTGCCATATTGATTTCGAAAGAAAGACAATCGGAATCGGATATGTTTATCAAAAAACTGATCACCGGAGGAGCGGCAACAAGTGGAAAAGCAATTGAAGCCGTAGTACTTCGTCCAAATGACCGCGGTGTTGTTATGCCATTCGGACGTGACGTTTTCCAGAATGCCTGTATTTATATGCCAAAGGTTAGTCAGCAGGTTTTGCAGGCTTGCGGTTTGACAATCAACGATCTTGATTATCTGATCCCTCATCAGGCAAATCACAGGATCAGTCTTAATGTGATCAATACATTAGGAATTCCTGCTGAAAAGCTGATTTCAAATATTCAATACCTGGGAAATACAGGTTGCGCAGGTTGCGCCATCGCACTTTCTGAAAACAGGGAGAAATTCAAAAAAGGAGAAAATATCGTTATCACTGTTTTTGGCGGTGGCTATTCTTATGGCGCTATGTTGATAACAATCTGATTACAAAGTGCTGTCGGCTGTCAGCTTTCGGCTTTCAGATTGACGTGATAAATTAAACTTTGGACATTTTCTGAGTTCAAAATGTCGGTAAAAATGTAATGTAAATTAAATAAAAATGCCTCACAGAAATTAATTTCTGTGAGGCATTTTTATTGTTAATGACTGATCTCCAAAATTAATTTGCTTCCGTTGGAGCAAACTTAACCGGTTTCCAGATATTATTTTGAGGATTGATATCCGGAAGTTGTCTGTCCGGATCAATTGTCACCGATTTAATTGGCTGTTGTGTATCTACACGGAAAGTCCATTTTCCACCGCGCTGCCATACTTCTATTGGCAATTCAACTCTTGTCTTTTTACCGCTTATTTCTTCAACATCAACTTTTGCAGGCATTGCCATTTGGTCAAGATTTTCAATCGTGATCACAGACCCTTTCTGAGGATTTTGCTCAACGTATGAAACATCTCTTACAGCCTGATCAAGTTTATAATTTTCAAAAAACCATCCTTTCCAGAACCAGCCCAAATCTTCTCCTGCTCCGTCTTCCATCGTACGGAAGAAGTCATAAGGTGTCGGATGTTTGAAAGCCCAGCGTTTTACATATAAATGAAAAGCATAGTCGAAGCGGTCTTTTCCAAGAATTTGCTCACGTAACATTTTCAAACCTAAACCTGGCTTGTAATATGCTTCCCAACCCAGATTTGCAGGCTGAACTACATCAGGAATAGTCATGATCGGATCTGCATTATCGCGGAACATAACAGGCGCCAGACGATGCATGTCTCCCATCTGGTTATCCTTGTATTCTCCATTATTAAAATTATCACCGGAAAGGAAATTGATAAAAGTATTAAATCCTTCATCCATCCAGGCATATTTACGCTCGTTGCTTCCAACAATCATCGGGAACCAGTTGTGACCGAATTCGTGATCCGTTACGCCCCATAAATCATCTTTACGGCTTTTGCTGCTGCAAAAAACAATTCCCGGATATTCCATTCCACCTACCAGCCCGGCTACGTTCGTTGCAACCGGATAAGTAAACTCGTGAATATAGTTTGAATAAAATTCGATACATCCTTTCACATATTCCGTAGCACGTCCCCAGCCTTCCAGTCCGCCATCCTCAGCAGGATAAACCGACTGTGCAAGAGATGTTTTTCCATTTGGCAAATTCATACGTGCAGCATCCCAAACAAATGCTTTTGAAGTAGCCCAGGCCACATCACGTGCATTTGTGCAATGGAATTTCCATGTCAAAGTACCAGATTGTTTTGGACGAGAAGATGGATTTGTAACTTCCTCAGCGGTACGGATCATCACCGTCTGATCACTTTTCGCTGCATCAGCCAAGCGTTTTCTTTGTTGAGCAGTCAAAACTTCTGCCGGATTTACCAATTCTCCCGAACCTACAACGATGTGATCCCATGGCACGGTAACCGCATAATCAAAATCACCATATTCAAGATAAAACTCGCCGGCTCCAAGATAAGGAAGTACATTCCAGCCTTCGATATCATCAAAAACAGCTACACGCGGATACCACTGAGCCATCTCGTAAACAATACCGTTTTTAGTTTCAAGCGTTCCCATACGATCCGAACCGTATTCAGGAACTTTGAAAGAATAAGTGATTTTTATTTTGATCACATCGCCGCCAGCTTTTACTGCATTGGCAAGACGGATCTGCATGCGCGTGTCTGTAACCAGATAATTTGCATCAACAGCTTTATCTTTCCCCTGCTGAACAGAAACAGATTTGATGGCATCTCCCCCATTGAAATTAACATTACCAAACCGTCCGCCGGTAATTGGCGTAGTTTTTCCTCCGCGGGATTCTGTGTTGAAAGAATTCTGATCCAGTTGAAGCCAGATAAATTCAAGTGCTTCGGGGCTGTTGTTTTTATAAGTAATCTCAACATCGCCCGTAATTGTTTGCTCCTTTTCGTTTAAAGCGACATTTATCTTGTAATCTGCGCGGTTTTGCCAATAAGCCGGACCAGGAGCTCCACTACCCGTACGATACTCACTTCCTGGCTGGAAATTAAATAAAGGATGAAAAAGCACGTGCGCATCATACTTTGGCTTGTCCGCTTCCTGAGCGAAAACACTTAGGGATCCAAGGCTACACATGGCCATAACCCATAAGCGTGAAGAGAAGATTTTCATTCGTATTGTTGAAAAGTAAAATATTAATTCTAAACGGACAATATACGGCTTTTAGCCTTTTTTCAAATAAAAAAGGTTTCATTATTGCTATTCATTAGCGAATTTTACAAACTTCCTTTCAACAAAATCCCAATTCATGCGCCAGCGCCTTACTGTTGAAGCCTACACACAAGGTATCCTTTCAGGCGACAGGATCATTCTCAGCCGCGCGATTACCCTTATTGAAAGTAAGCTCAAAAACGACAAAATACTGGCAAAATCAGTACTGGAAAATATTCTACCCAATACTGGAAATTCGATGCGTGTGGGAATTACCGGGGTTCCGGGTGTTGGAAAAAGTACATTTATTGAAGCACTGGGAAAGCATATTACATCACTGAAAAAAAAGGTAGCTGTACTGACAATTGATCCTTCCAGCAAAAAAACCGGCGGCAGTATTCTGGCAGATAAAACCCGGATGGAAGAACTTTCCAGAGATCCGCTGGCTTTCATCCGTCCGTCTGCATCAGGATTATCGCTTGGCGGTGTTGCCAGAAGTACACGCGAAACGATGTTGTTATGTGAAGCTGCGGGTTATGAAGTGATCATTATTGAAACCGTCGGTGTTGGACAATCCGAAACTTTAGTAAAAGGTATGAGTGATTTTTTCCTGCTATTAATGCTTGCCGGCGCGGGAGATGAAATTCAGGGAATCAAAAAAGGAATTATGGAAATGGCTGATGCCGTTGCTATTAACAAAGCCGACGGTGCCAATAAAGTTTTAGCAGAACAGGCAGTAACGGAATATCAAAACGCGCTCCACTTATTTCCAAAATCAGATTCAGATTTTATCACAAAAGTAGTAACCTGCTCGGCATTAGAAGGTACCGGAATTGCTTCACTTTGGGAATTGATCATGGAATATCAGCAATCAACGATACAAAATGGATATTTTCAAGAAAACCGACAAGCGCAAAATCTGGAATGGATGCACGATTATATCCGCCAAACATTGGAAGAACAGTTTTATGAAAATACAATAATAAAAAAAGCAATTGCGACCTCAGAAAAATCTGTGAAAGAAGGAAATGAACTTCCTGTTACAGCCGCAGAACGTCTGCTGGATATTTTCAGGAAAAGTTTAATGAAGTAAACTAGTCACGATTAAGTCGACCATACTTCACCATTAACTCAGATTTACGATTCATTCCGACTGAAATTATTATTCAGCACAATTTTTACAGTATTTTTGAAGTTTGAATATCATATTAAAACTTAACTCCTTCATAATGAAAATTTTCAACCATCTCAATAAAACCGCCTTTTTTGCTTTTTTTCTGATGTTTCTGGCATTTGTTGCTTGTAAAGACGACGATGACAAAACAACTACACCTGTGGACAACAACCCAATTGTCGGAAAATGGCAATTAACTTCTGTAACGCCTGAAACAGCTGGTACAACAATTCCTGCTTTGAGTCTTTTACCAGCTTTGGCACCATGTATTTATGAGTTAAAATTCACTTTTACCTCAGATAACAAAGTTGCGCTTTCAGATTGTGATGCTGCTGTGGCCTTGATCGGAGGTTTCATACAAATTCAAAATACAACCACATGGAAAGTCGATAGTGGAAAATTGACACTTACTAATGGCACAACGACCAGCTCATTTGGTCTGACCCAAAATACGAATGACATGCAAATTCTTGTCAATACAAACACCAGCGGAACTGGTGCTGCTGTAAATGCAGTTTTAAGTTTGAAGAGATTGTAAAAGGAATATTCGAAAACAAAATGGCCGGATTTGTCTGACAGATCCGGCCATTTTTATTTTTAAGCATATCAATATTTTAATTTTCCCTGATTGATGTCTTACCAATTTGTGTCAACCATATTAATCCAGTAATGGCGGAAATCGATGTTCCGACTATAATGGCAATCTTAGCAGTATTTTGAAATTCAATATCTTTAAAAGAAAGTGATGCAATAAAAATTGACATTGTAAAACCGATTCCGGCTGTAAAACCGAGTCCTGTCATATGCCTCCAGCTAATTCCTTCTGGCAATTTTGCCAATTTTGCTTTTACGGCTAACCAGGATAATCCTACAATGCCTAATGGTTTTCCGATTGTCAAACCAAAAATTACACCAAAACTTAATGGCGATATCAGTAATCCTGAAATATTGGAAGGTAAAATTATTGCCGTATTAGCCAACGCGAAAATAGGCATGATCAGATAATTAACCGGCTGATGGAGCGCGTGTTCCAGTTTCGGAATTTTATGAAGCGGAATCGTCATAGCCAAAAGTACACCGGCGATAGTGGCATGAATCCCCGATTTTAACACAAAATACCAGAGAATTCCACCTAGTAAAAGGTACCAGATAATTCCTTCCACTTTAAAATAATTCAGCACAGAAAGAATTGCAACAATACCTGCTGCATATAAAAGCATATTCGCTTGAATGTTGCTTGTGTAAAAAACAGCAATAATCAGCACCGCAATTAAATCATCGATCACGGCGAGCGCAGTTAGAAAAACTTTAAGACTGAAAGGAACACGATCGCCCAAAAGCGATAGAATTCCTAATGAAAAAGCGATATCTGTTGCCGTAGGAATCGCCCAGCCATGAGAAGAAGAACCCGTTTGATTCAGTGAAAAATAAATAATTGCCGGCATCATCACACCTCCAATAGCCGCAAGCGTCGGTAATAATGCTTTTTGTACAGAGGCCAGTTCCCCATCCAGAACTTCCCTTTTGATTTCCAGTCCAACAAAAAAGAAAAATACCACCATCAATCCGTCATTGACCCAATGCTCAATACTTTTTTCCAACGGACCGATTTGTATTTCTTTATGCCAAAAAGCAAGATAATCGTGGCCTCCGGAAAGATTTGCCAGCATTAAGGAAATTCCCGTCGCGATCAGCAAAAGAATTCCTGATAATCTTCCGCCGTCGGCGAGATCTTTTATTGGATTAATAAGTATTCTGGTAAAACTTCCTGGTCTTGAATCGGACATGCGGATATAGAGAAATTTCTATTGATGAAATGATATTAATTAGCTTGAATGATCACAAACAATTGTCCATTTCCCTTTTAACTTTTTCCAAAGCAATGTGTAGTGACCGCTAACATCTCCTTTTACCGGACGTTTTAAACTATATTTTCCTACTAAAAAGGCAACGTCTTTTCCCGGAAATGACAAATTAATAAATGTAAATGTCAGTGTTCCCATCGAAGCACGATCCGGATATCGCTTTAAATAATTTTCATATGTTTTTTTATAACCATAAGTAACGCCGGGTTTTCCTACAAACATCAGAGAGTCCGATTCCCAGTAGCCTTTCATGAAAGATTTTACATCACCGCGGTTCCAGTCTGCATTCTGCCGCTTCAAAATAGAATAAATTTCATCCCGGTCGGCCTTTGTCTGGGCCATTACAAAAGTGGTCAGTGATAATAGAAGTAATGTTAAAACACAGTTTCTCATATTTTTTACGGATTTTTGTAAAATGTTTCTTTCGTTTAAAGATACAGGAAAGATTCTTTCCGGGAGAGTTTCCTTCAAAATACTCTTGGAACATAAAATTTAGCAAACCCGACGGCAAAATGAGCAAGTTCGATGATATATTTAAAAAGCTGGATCGACAAAAATATCCTTTTATCGATGGCTTATACTACCTCTTTATTATCATTTTCATAGGTATTCTTTTTTTATTTTTCGCTTAATCCGTGGCAGATTCCTATTTATTTATCATTAACCCAAGTTCCGGAACTTCCATCGGGCAGCATCCTGAAAAGATTTCAAATACAATAGAAAACTTTGTAAAAAGCAAGGGAGGAAAATCGCAGATTATCTTTACAAAAGGACGCGGGCATGCCACGGAGCTGGTTACGGAAAATCTTGGAAAAGAAAACTGGAAAGCGGTAGTTGCAGTTGGCGGTGATGGAACGGTAAATGAAGTTGCAAAAGCGCTGGTCAATCGTTCAACACCTTTGGGAATACTGGCGCTTGGCTCCGGAAACGGACTTGCACGTCATTTGGGGTTGCCACTAACCCTGGATGCCGGATTGAAAAATCTTTTTTCGGGTTCAATCAATACCATAGATTCAGCTGAATTGAATGGTATTCCATTTTTCTGTACAGCCGGAATGGGTTTTGATGCTTATGTCGGCGATTTATTCAGCAAGGCAAATTCACGGGGACTGGCAACTTATTTAAGTGTTTCACTAAAATCTTACTGGAATTACAAACCGCAGACTTATAAATTAAATGGCAGGAAAATAGAAGTATTTTCCCTTTCTTTCGCCAATGCCGGTCAGTATGGAAATAATGCCTGGGTAGCGCCACAGGCGAGTTTATACGATGGTTTGCTTGATGTTTGTACCATTATCCCTTTTCCAAAATGGTATGGTTCAAATCTGACTTACAGACTTTTTACAAAAACGCTGAAACCTTCAAAATATATTTCATATCAATTGGCACAGGATGCTGTTGTTGAAGCTGATAAGCCTCCGATGATCCATTATGATGGTGAACCTTTGCAACTGGAAACCACCCGGATTGAAATAAAAATCAAACCGAAAAGTTTAAGGGTTATCGTTTAATTGATTTGTAAAATCTCAAATCTTAAATTTCATTATGTCAAAAAAGAACCGCTCAGGGATTATATATTCAACAAATCCTGATTTTGAGTATTCGGATTCCGACCAGGATGAAGCAGAAACATTAGCACCCGCACAGCAGGATTTACGCGTCTGGCTCGACAGAAAAGGAGGCGGAAAAGTAACTACGGTTGTAAAAGGTTTCGTAGGAACAACAGCCGATCTGGAAGCGCTGGGAAAACAAGTAAAAGTTCTCTGCGGAAGCGGCGGCTCAGTAAAAGACGGAGAAATCTTAATCCAGGGCGATCACCGCGAAAAAGTAATTACCTGGCTGGTTGGGAAGAATTACAAAGCGAAAAAGGCGGGAGGATAAATAATTTTGAATGACCGGGCTGCCGGAGCAGTGAATGATAGAATGAGAGAATGAGATTCGCTCATTCTATTTTCTTTGATATGAAAAACATGGTATGGAATAACTGAGAATGTTCTCTAAACTAGAAACAATTCGAGCTATTAAGTTTTTATCTTCCATTCTATCATTCACTCACTCTATCATTCAACATTAAAGCACCTTCGCCGTGTCAATTTCTGTCGGCTGCTCTGGCTGGACTTTTGGGAAATTGTTTGGATTTTGGGTTGCTCCGCCGTTTAAGACTTCGACATTGGTTACAAAAAATTTCGTATCTCCATTCCATGGAAGGTTGAAAAATTTCTCTTCGTAAGTCAGTGAAACACGGTGACCGCTTGCGATGGCCTGTTCCAGTTTTTCAATGGCATCTTTATTTTTTCCGCTTACAGAGAAAGTCCATTCGGATGCATTCAGAGAACCATCTCCTTCATACAGACCGCCCATTTTCAATTCTCCTTCGTAGGTTTTAAAAAGATATCCTTTGTTGCTGAGACGGGTTACAAATCCACCTCTTTTGCCTTCACTGTAATATCCGAAGGTTAAATAATATAGTGCTCCAAAAACAATGACCAGGAGAACGATGATAATGACCCATTTACGCATAATTAGTTCGTTAGTTATATGTGTTTGTGTGATATTTGAGGCAACTACGGAAAACTGAATGATTTTTCCAATTCCTTATTTTGCCCTGATCGCGATCACAGGATCCATTCTTGATGCAAGCATTGCCGGAACAATACCTGACAAAACACCAATAATGCAGGAAACCGATAGTCCAAGAATGATATTTCCAGGCGTCAGAATAATAACCAAAGTCCCCAGTTGCATGAATGATAGAAGGTATACTAAAAATATGCCTACCAATCCGCCAACCAGACTCAGCATGACTGCTTCAAAAAGAAATTGAAAAAGAATAGAATAATTTTTAGCTCCCAGTGACTTCTGTATACCAATTAAATTGGTCCGTTCTTTTACCGAAACGAACATAATATTGGCAATTCCGAAACCTCCAACTAAAATTGAAAAACTACCGATCACCCAGCCCGCCAACGACAAAACTGAAAACAATCCCGACACAGCCTGTGCCGCAGCTTCCGGTTTGTTGATTGAAAAATTATTTTCATCCTTTGGTTTTATTCCTCTTTTGGTACGCATCAACCCAATCACTTCCGCTTCCACTTCTTTCATACCTTCATCACTTTCCTTCGCTTTCACAACAATATCAGGATCCGGCCGGCCCGACTGGAAAAGTTTTGCAAAGGCGCCATAAGTTATGATGCATTTTTTATCAGGATTTCCACCAAAATCTACCAGACTTTCCCCCTTCTTAATCTGTACCCCTATAACCGTAAATTTATTTCCATTCAACTTAAATACCTTTCCCTCAGCGACTTGTCCTGGAAAAAGTGCCTGTGCAATATCAGCACCGATAATGGCGACATTTCTTGCATTCGTTGTTTCAAGTGGGATAAAATAGCGGCCCGATGCTAAGGGCACATCAGAAATTTGATTGTATTCATACGAAACACCCTGGATCAATGAAGCAATACTGTTTGAGCCGTTTTTCAAAGTAATATTTCCTTTGAAATCCATTACGGCAACAGCACTGGCATTTTCAAGATTATCGTACAAATATTTATATTCAGAATTTGAAGGACTTGGCCATTGAAAATATTTCCACCATTGGTATTCGCCTCCAAAACCCCACGGCCATTTTTGAACGTATAAAACCTTCTCTCCGATCGCGCTCATACTGTCGCGGATACTTTTTTCCAAAGAATCCACAATAGTGAAAACTGCTACAATGGCAAAAATTCCTACGGTAACGCCTAAAAGAGAAAGCGTTGTGCGGGTAATATTCGATTGTAATGCCTGCCAGGCAAATCGAAAACTTTCAAATATCTGCCGTAGAAATTTCATAGTGGCTTGTTTGCGTAAAGTTTGATCACATTTTTACATTTCAATTCGAAAAGTTACCCGAAAAGTCTTATGTGCTGAAACAAATTAGTACAAAAGGCATTTACAGCGTTTGAGCAGCTTAATCGCGTGGTAATCATGCTATAATTCTCAGAAATAATTTCAAATATCACGGATCATAACATTCCTCTTATTAACATTTACTAAATTACATTTACAATCTCTGATCACCAAGACATGAATATACGCTTTATACTTATTTCTTCTTTCTGCTTAGTATCAGGCCTTTTGGCGGCCCAGCAACCCGTACAGGAATCTAAAGGTTTTTATCAGTTTCTTACAGATGATCCCAATCAAAAACCTTTTTACAATGATCGTGTTGGGGTTTATGCCAAAAACGGCGTAGTGGCATCAGCGCATCCGGAAGCATCAAGGGTCGGGGTCGATATTTTAAAGGCTGGTGGAAATGCGATTGATGCAGCCGTTGCTGTTCAGTTTGCGCTGGCGGTTGTGCATCCTTCTGCCGGAAATATTGGAGGCGGCGGTTTCATGGTGATTCGTGATAAAACAGGAAAAAGTTCGAGTATAGATTATCGAGAAAAAGGCCCTGCCAAAAGTGGAAAAGACATGTATCTGGATAAGGATGGCAATGTAATTCCGCAACTCAGTATTTTAGGAAGACTGGCTTCCGGCGTTCCTGGTTCGGTTGATGGAATGGTTGAAGCGCATGCGAAATATGGGAAATTATCCTGGAAAGAAATTTTAAAGCCCGCTATCGATTTGGCAACAAAAGGAGTTGTGCAAACTGAAAGAGAAGCGCGAAGCCTTAATTCCATCAAAAAAGATATCATAAAATTAAATCCCGGTACTAAGTATTTCCAGCGTTCAGATGGAAAAGATTGGTCAGCCGGCGATACGCTTGTTCAGAAAGATTTGGGAAAAGTATTGGCCCGGATCCAGAAAAAAGGTCGTAAAGGATTTTATTCCGGAAAAGTAGCGCGGCTTCTGGCGAAAGACATGAAGTATAAACATGAAGGAATTATCAGTAAAAAAGATCTTTCGGAATATCATGCAAAATGGCGTGAAACGATTTCTGACAACTATAAAAACTACAAGATAATTACGATGGCTCCACCTTCAAGCGGTGGAATTGCTCTGGTTCAGCTCTTGAAAATGGTCGAACCTTATCCATTAAAAAAGTGGGGATGGAATTCTGATTCGACTGTGCAAGTGATGATTGAGGCGGAAAGACGTGTGTATGCGGACCGTGCGAAATTCCTTGGAGACCCGGATTTTGTAAAAATCCCGACGGAAACTTTATTAAGCAAAGATTACTTACAGCAGCGCTGGAAAGATTTTTCTTTTGATAAAGCTACTGATTCCAAAAACATAACCGGAGGCGTTTTTCCTGGTTATGAAAGTACAGAAACAACACACTTTTCAGTCGTTGACAAAGAAGGAAATGCTGTTTCTGTAACAACGACTTTAAACGGCGGTTATGGAAGTCGCGTGATCGTGAAAGGTGCTGGATTTTTTATGAACAACGAAATGGACGATTTCAGTGTAAAGGCCGGAGCTCCTAATATGTATGGATTGGTTGGAAATAAAGCCAATGCGATTGCTCCCGGAAAACGAATGTTATCTTCTATGACACCAACGATTGTTGAAAAAGACGGAAAGTTATTTATGGTAGTCGGTACACCGGGCGGTTCTACGATTATTACTTCTGTATATCAAACCGTATTAAATGTTCTTGAACACGGCATGACGATGCAGCAGGCTGTAAATGCCTTAAAATTTCACCATCAATGGTTACCGGATAAAACGGTTTTTGAAGCAGGTGCCTTTACAGAAAACACGATCAAGAAATTACAAAGCAGAAGTTATATCATTGAACAACAACGCAATTCTATCGGCAGGATGGATTGCATCCTTGTTCTTCCGGACGGTTCGCTTGAAGGCGGTTCTGATCCGCGGGGTGATGATACAAGCATCGGATATTAATTTATGAAAAAACTTAACGGGTCAGTTCTCCTATTAGCTTTGCATGCTGCGGAAAACTGGCCCGTAATGTTTTCCGGTCGGCCATTTCAAAATCTTCAAAATCAAAACCTGGCGAAACGGTGCAGCCGACTAACGCATATTTACTTCCCGACGCCGGGCGAGAGGCGAACCAGGTATTAGCGGGGACCACAGCCTGAAAAGTTTCTCCATTGTCTGGATTGTCTCCAAGTTTAATCACATCCAATTTTCCAGAAACAGGATAAATAACAAATATTTCTAATGTTTCCCCCTGATAAAAATGCCACATTTCATCTGATTTAATTTTATGAAATGCCGAAAAATTATGCTTTTCCAAAAGGAAATAAATGCCCGTTGAAAACGATCTGTTTCCGGTAAAACCTGCTGGTAACGCATTTTGTGGAATAGTATCAAACGACCTGTAAGTTTCAGCATAATATCCGCCTTCGGGATGATCCAAAAGGTTATATTTTTCAATCCAGTAGCTGGCTTTTTTCATTTTCTTTTTGGTTAATTACTTGTTGGCTTTGACCGGTTTTCAACCTGATCAAAAGCGATTACCTGAATTCCTTTTTTCTCTATTTTATCAGTTTCCGCCGTTTTTTTATTCGTAATCATCACATCCAGTGCGTCTAACGGAGAAAATTGAAAATATTTATCCTGACCAACTTTCGAGGCGTCACACAAAAGGTAGGAAATTTTTGAATTGGCAAACATGGCCAGCGTAATTCCCGCTTCAATTTCACTGAATGCGCTGAGGCCATTTTCTACTGAAATTCCGTCAACCCCAATAAATGCCCGGTCTGCCTTATAGCGACTAATGTGCTCCTCGGCAATACGTCCGTGAACAGCCTGTCGTTCCGGATCAATTTCCCCTCCTATCAGATTTATTTTAACTGACGAATTCATTAATTCATAAACCACTGGCAATGAATTTGTGATCACATGGATTTTTTTATTTTTGATAAACTGGCATAATCGGAAAACTGTACTTCCGCAATCCATAAAAATGATATCATTTTCCTGAATTTCCTTCGCAGCCAGCCGGCAGATATTATCCTTTTCTTCAACATTAATGGCAGCCTTATTAGCAAAATGAAAAGGGATTTTGGTCAGTTCCACTTTCATAATTCCTCCATGCGTGCGATAAACCAGACCGTCCGCCGTCAGAATCGTTAAATCACGTCGAATTGTAATTTCTGAAATAGCCAGCTCGTCTGCTAATTCCTTCACAGTCACCTCACCACGCTGATCCAGAATGTTTAAAATAATATTCTTTCTTTTTTGAAAGTTCATAAGAAATTGTACATTTGTTCAAATATAATCATTTTTAATCAAAAACGATCAATAAACCATGAATGATAAAGTTAGCCTCGTCTCCGAAGAAATTCTATCTGACAACTGGTACACATTACGCAAATTCACCTTCGACTATCAGCTTGCCGACGGTCGCTGGGAGCGCCAGTCACGCGAGGCATATGACCGCGGAAACGGAGCGACGATATTGCTTTATAACAAAGAAAAACAAACCGTAATTCTGACCAGGCAATTCCGCCTACCTACTTATACCAACGGCAATACAACCGGAATGCTGATCGAAGCCTGTGCCGGATTACTCGATAAAGATAATGCAGAAGATTGTATCAAACGGGAAACGGAGGAAGAAACTGGCTACAAAATCAAATCAGTAAAGAAAATTTTTGAAGCATATATGTCGCCAGGATCGGTTACAGAAATATTATATTTTTTTGTCGCAGAGTATTCAGCAGAAATGAAAGTAGGCGATGGCGGTGGCTGCGAAACAGAGCAAGAAAATATTGAAGTAATGGAAATTCCTTTTGTCGAAGCTACTCAAATGATTGAATCCGGAGAGATTAAGGATGGAAAAACAATCATGCTTTTACAATACGCACAAATTCACGGTCTTGTAAAATGAAAAACGGCGAAGAGAAAATCTCTTCGCCGCTGGATATTTTTATAATTGGGCCGTTGAAGGTGTAACATTTGAGGCGTCTGCTTCTGCCTCAGCTGTTGTTTTTGCACTTGTAAACTTATCGATTAAATCCTTCAAAAACTTTTCCGCATCCGGGAAGTTCGACTTGATCGCTTCCGAGCCTTTTGTTTTCAATTCCTGAAAATATTCCGGTGCTTTATCCACAGCGCCTTCGGCTTCTGCTTTCAAATCACTAGCTTTTGTTTTCAAATCTTCCAGAAGTTTTTCGCCTTCTTCGGATTGCAAATATTTATGTGCAGCTACTCCGGCAGCTGCGCCAAGAATAAAAGTTGCGAGGTGTTTTGCGTTGATGCTCATTGTTTTATGTGGTTCGTTTGACAAGATGAATATACAAATATTTAAGACAAGTTGCTTGTATTAAAATATTGTTCCAGCTCACTTGATTTCAAAAACCGCCTGCATCCGGTAACTGATTTTTATTTTTTGATATTGAACATCGCTATCCTGAACCGCATCCGCAGATTCCGAAGCCGCCATCATGCGCATATTAGCTTTTGCATACATTGGTTGCGGATAATTAATGTTATCCTCAACTTCTCTGATTTCCAAAACAGGTCCCAGTTTTTGATCAACTGCTTCCAACAAATAAGCAGCTTTATCTTTTGCTGCTTTTAGCGCATTAATTTTTACCTGTTTTTTAAATTCTTCTTTCTTAGAATGATCTACACGTGCAATGTTTGCATACTGGATACCACGGCTTTCAACTTTTGACAAAATCGCATCCAGTTTGTCTGCACGGTCGATTTTTAATTCATACTGTTTGTTTTCAAGGAAAGTAGCCGGCTTTTTCTTTTTGTCAACATAATTCTGATAACCTCCTACTCCACTGATTGACAGCGCCTCTTTCGGCAAACCTGCTTCCGCAATTGCTTTAATCAACTGTTTTTCCAAAGTGCTGATAATAACTTTGTCCTTTTGATTTTTCTCATCATTAAAATATTCTCTTAACGAAATACTGAAATAAAGCTCATCCGGAACAACTTCCATTTCTGAAAAACCGGATACTTCAATTTTACGTTGCAGCGGCTGCTGAACGATGGTGGTTTGAGCGAATGATGACAAAGCGGTAATGAATAAAACACTAAAAAGAATGATCTTTTTCATGGCGTAATAAATGAAATGATTGAAAAAAAATTATCGTATCTGCAAAAGTCCGGGCTAATAACTATGCCACTTGCTTCTTGCAAATACGATAATAAGATGCCAAAACAGGCCGAAAGGTTTAAACCTCAACACAAAGATTCACATCTGTTAACATTCCCGATCAGGAAAAGTTATTGTAGATAGAGTCCATAATTCTCACAAAATGCTGATAATCTGCCTCGTCCAGATCTCCCCAACCTTTTCTGCGGATTTCAGCAACAATTGGAAAAGCTTCGTTATAAATCGTTTGTCCTTTCTCTGTCAGGAAAAGATTGAATTTTCTTCTGTCGCCGACGGCAAGTCCGCGTTCAACCAATCCCTTTTTCTCCAATAAGTCAATAATTCGGGTTACTGTTGGCGGATCTTTAAAGGTCAATTCGGCCAAACCGTTCTGGCTGATTCCCTGTTCACGGTATATATGATCAATCAAAACCCACTGATCGACGGTCAGGTCAAATCCTGCATCGATCAATTGTTTTTGTAAAGCATTACGGATTTTCTTTATAGTGGTGTCAATCTTGAAGAAATAAGCACGGTGATCGGAGCGGTGCGTCATTATAAAAATGTTAAGATGTTCAATAGGAATTATTAAAATGCAGTAGTAATTACCTAACTATTCGTCTACTAATAATTATAATGTAAATATTGAAAAAATTTTAAACAATTAAGTGTTTTACTACTCATTTGATTAATGTTTTCTGGGTTTTCAAATCATACTCGTAATGAGTTTGACTTGCTATACTATAAACTGTAAAGGGGCTCTTCTTAATATGGTCATAAAAAATAAGCCAGACAAAATAAATTGCCTGGCTTATTTAACAGTACTGTTATTTAAAAATGAAATGAGATTATGCAGAATTTCTTGCTGCATTAATAATTCCAAACATCGCGCGCATAATCAGCTGATTGTAAGTTTCAACATCAACTGGTAGCGTTTTAGGATCTTCTGCCAACATTTGCAGTGCATATTGCTGAATCGTGATCAAAGGCAAAACGATTCGTTCACGCACTTTGATTGAAACTTTTGTTACGTTATTGCTATCCAGAAGTTCTTTTTGCTCAGAAACATCAAGCAATGTATCCAACGTTAATTTGAATTCAGCATACATTTTATCCCAAAATTCTTTGTAATCTTCTTCGTCACGCAGATATTTTGTTGCAGGGAAAAATGCTTTTGACAATGACTGCATTGAGTTTTCAATCAACGTCCGGAAGAATAAAGATTTTTTGTAAAGATCCTTGATCGCTTCTTTTTTGCCATCTTTAGAAAGTTCCTGAATTGCAGTACCAAATCCATAGAAACCAGGTACATTTTGTTTCATCTGCGCCCATGAACCCACAAAAGGAATCGCACGCAAATCTTCAAATTTCAACCCTTCATCATCATTTCCACGTTTGGTTGGACGACTACCGATATTGGTTTGTCCATAAAAACGTAATGGTGTTTTCTTATCCAGATATTTTACAAACATCGGATGGTTTTTAAGGTCAAGGTAGGAAGTATATGCCGCAGCAGCCATTTCTTCAAGTAAATCCTTATCCTCGGCACTTAATTCTTCTTCTTTTCTATCTCCACGGAAAAGGTGATTTTCCAGTCCGGCTGTGAAAAGTCTTTCCAGATTGTACATAGCCGTAGTCACAGTTCCGTAGTTCGAACTGATCGTTTGTCCCTGAACTGTCAATTGGATTTCTTTGTCTTCAATATCTTTTCCCAGTGAAGAATAGAAATTGTGGTTATTCCCACCACCACGCGCCGGAGGACCTCCACGGCCGTCGAAGAAGGTGACCTTGATTCCAAACTCACGGGAAACTTTTGTCAATTCTTCTTTTGCACGATAAATTGACCAGTTGGCTCTTAAATAACCACCATCTTTTGTCCCGTCGGAAAATCCAACCATGATTGTCTGGTGGTTTTCACGTTTCGACAAATGGTTTTTATAATATTCGTTGGTATAAAGCGTACGCATGATTTCCGGCGCATTGGCTAAATCGTCCACAGTTTCAAACAATGGAACTACGTCCAGAGCCAGATATCCGTTTTCATCCGCAATCAGGTTTTTTGCCAAAGCAACAACCTGCATCACATTAAGCGCAGAAGTGTTATTGCTGATCACGTAACGGTGCGCACCTTGCTCACCATTAAGTCCCTGAATCGTTTTGATCGCACTGATCGAGCCCAAAATATCTTTTGTCAGCTCATCCTCGTAATCTTCAACGCGCAACGGAATATTAAGAGAAAGCAGCAGATCAATTTTCTTGCTTTCTTCCCAATCTTCGTAATCGCTATATTTTAATAAAGGAATTTTCTTTTCAAGTCTTTTCAGAATATCCTCCCAGGCCTTTCCGTGTTTCCGGCTATCCTGACGTACATCAAGACTTGCAAAGAAAAATCCGAAAAGATTTAGTTTCAGGATAAAATTATCCAGCAGCTCAACAAAAAGTCCCTGATGTTTTCCAACAAGCACCACGCGTGCAAGCAAAAGTTCATCAATTAATTCCTGAGCATTTTTGTATCCTTCTTCAAATGGTCCGAAGATGGTGCTGTTCATTTTACGTTCTGCAAGTGCAATCGTATCTTCCACACCTTTGAAAGTTAAACGGCGTTTCAGATTACGGATATCACGGTAATAACCTCTAAGCAGCGTTTCGCGCAAACGAGCGGCTACCTGCAAAGTTGTATCCGCACTTACGAAAGGATTACCATCACGGTCGCCACCCGGCCAGAAACCAAGACGGAAAACATTTGGATATGGCCAGTCGTGCGCGTTCATCCCCAAACCATCAATCAATTTGATCAGAATCGCCGGAATTGCATCATAGTAAACGTTTTCCAAAAACCAGCACAAACTTACCGCTTCATCAAAAGGAGTTGGTTTTTCATGATTGATGAAAGCCGTTTTTCCAAGCTGAAGAAGAAGCTGATTCACCTCCGTGAAATCATTAACCTTGATCGAATCTTCAAGATCATTGATAATTCCTAAAACTTTACCTGAATAAAATTGTGTTGGATGCGCAGTAAGCACGATACGCACACTAAAATCTTCAAGTTTATTTAAAAGCTTTTGTTTTAAAGTATCATTATCCAGACGGTCCGTCAAATAAGTGATCGACCCTTTTCCATTTAATTCATGCGTCTGATCAAAAGCTGCATCTTCAACTGAATCAAACAAAACTACCTGTCTTTCAATATATTGAATAAAGGCAAATAAAAGATCGGTTCGTTCTTTCGCAGTGGCTGTTACCAATAATTCTTCAAAAAAAAGCTCAATAATTTGCTTGGGAGACTTTCCCTCCTGAAAACCCACCTCGCTGTGTTGCGTCAGCAAAGGAAGTAAAGAGCCCGTCTGAAAAATACCGCGGTACGGTAAACTCAGAAAAAGGCTATTGAAAATATTGTACTTGGTAACAACTGCGTCCTGGAAATTGTTATTCATAATAGCGTGACAAAATTTTATTTTGAGACTGGCAATGCAAAACAAATATACCTGAAAAAATCGGGATCAGGCCTTTGGATGGGCCTGCTGATGCGTTTTTTTAAGTTTTTCTATGGAATTATGTGTATAAATCTGTGTCGCGGCAAGATTGGCATGGCCCAACAGTTCTTTAATTGCGTTAAGATCAGCACCGCGGTTCAACAAATGTGTTGCATAGGTATGGCGCAAAACGTGCGGACTTTTTTGCGACAGAGTGGTAACTTCTGAAAGGTACTTTTTAACCGTCCTTTGAATAAAAACGGGATAAGCCGCTTTGCCGGAATCTGTCAAAATCAATGCTCTTGTTGCTTCTTCGGGAGCTCTTAAAACCAGATAATCTTTCAAAAACTGAACAAGCAAGCTTGAAATCGGGATCAAGCGTTCTTTTCCTCTTTTACCCGTCACACGAATAATTCTTGCTTCAAGTTCAAGATTATTAATTTCAAGATCGATCAGTTCTGAAAGACGCATACCTGTTCCATATAACAATTCCATGATCACACGATCCCGGTGACCGATAAAATCATCCGTAAATCCTTCTGAATCAAAAAGTGATTCCATGGCTTTTTCTTCAACAAAAGCCGGGAGTTTTCGCCGTGTCTTCATGGAAGATAAAATAGTTGAAGGATCTTTTAATATATGTTTACGACGGCGCAGAAATCCGTAGTAAGATCTCAGCGAAGCCATTTTCCGATTAACAGAACTTGGATTTAAACCTTCTTCCATCAAACTGACGATCCAGGAGCGAAGCATAACCGAAGTAGCTGTTTCCGGTTTGTCAACTTCATATTGGAACAGCAAATATTTTCTAAACTGGTCCAGGTCAGTGCGGTAAGAAGTTACCGTGTGTTCGCTGGATCGTTTTTCAAATGCTAAAAATTCCAAAAAGGGCTCTATCATAGCCCTAACGTACAAAAAAGGGTTGTCTAATACAAGACAACCCTTTTCCTTAATGTTATTGCATGGGATATAATTCTCCCATCCTACTTTTCAACAGAAAAACAATTCAAAAGAACTAGTCTTCCAGGTGACCGTAAGTTTTTTCTTTGTATACCGCACGCAAAACTTCGAAACGACGCTTTACAGATGGTTTTTCGAATGCGGTACGAGAACGAAGCTGACGCATTGTGCCAGTTCTTTCAAATTTCTTTTTGTAACGCTTCAAAGCGCGATCGATCGATTCGTTGTCCTTAATGTTAATAATAAGCATGCTTATAAGATATAATGTTCTTTGAACTGGTTTTCTGAAATTGGACTGCAAAGAAAAGACTTATTAAACAGAAAATCAAGAAATAACTCATTAAAAATTAGGTATTTTTTGCAACTTGCCCATTATAATGAAGGGATTAACCCATTAACCATTGCCTATGAGCTCCCGATTGGGTATTATCGATTTAGGAACGAATACATTCCACCTGCTGATTGTTGAAAAAAATGGTGAAAATATCACTACACTTTTCCATAAAAGTCAGCCAACCCAGATTGGACTGGGTGGAATCAACAAAAACATCATCACCAATGAGGCAACCGAACGTGCGCTGAAAGTGTTGTTGACTTTCCGTGAGCAGCTGGATATTTTTGAAGTTTCCAATGAAAATACTTTTGCCTTTGGAACAAGCGCTATCCGGAATGCCGACAATCAAAAAGATTTTTGTGAAAAGATTTTGAAAGATACCAGCATAAAAATCACCGTAATTGATGGAAATGAAGAAGCCGAATATATTTACACCGGTGTTAGGACAGGTGTAAAATTGGGAAAAGAACCTTCGCTGATCATGGATATTGGTGGCGGAAGTGTGGAATTTATTATCGGTAATGAAAATCAGATTTTCTGGAAACAAAGTTTTGAAATTGGCGGACAGCGTTTGATGGAAAAATTCATGAAAAATGATCCGATTTCAGAGAGCGATAAAAAGCGATTATATAATTATTTTGATGAGAACTTAATTCCGCTGGCCAATGCGGTTCATCAATATGCACCAACAAAACTGGTTGGTGTTTCAGGAACATTCGATACTTTGGTGGACATGGATTATCAATTTCGTGTAGGTGCATGGCCGCCAAAGGACATAACCGATTTCCCCCTGTCAATGGAAGAATTTTACCGTGCCTACGCCTTGATTTTATCTGGAAATCATGACGAAAGAATGGCAATTCCGGGTATGATTGCACTGCGCGTGGATATGATCGTAGTAGCAGTTTGTCTGGTTGATTATGTTTTAAAAAGTCATAAAATTCAACAGATTCAGGTTTCAAGTCATTCTTTAAAAGAAGGTGTTCTGTCGAAAGTGATGAACAGATAACCCTTTCCATTTCACATAGATATATTGAACTGACAATCTCTTTTGGACAAAATTTATTTGTCCAAAAGAATACTTTGTTGCTATACCAACCAATTTCCTATTTTTGTTTATCCAATCATAAAAAACCCGTTTTTTAACTGCATGAAATTCAGAAGAGGCCTCCTATTCCTTTGCTTAACGTTAACCTTCACTTTTGCACAGGCACAAAAGAAAAAAGACAAAAAAGAAGACGACAAAAAAGTTGAAAAAGCGGTAGATGCAGTAGCAGATGCTGTTAAAGACAAACTGAAAGACGAAAAGAAAAAAAGTCCGAAAGATTTCAAGGATTTTATTGACGATTCCGCCAAAGGCCAGAAAGGAATGATTTCAGTCTATAAAATGGCTGAAAAATGGTATTTCGAAATCCCCGATACTTTGCTGAACAGAGATATTATGGCTGTGACACGTTATTCCAAAACGGCAGCCGGTGGTGGAATTTTTGGCGGAGAAGAAGTTAAAAGACAAATGCTTCGCTGGGAAAAAGGACAGGATAATAATATTTTGCTACGTTCCGAAACCGTCGTAGTGGCCAGTCCGGATAGTACAAAACCAATTTTTCAGGCCGTAAAAAATTCAAATTCTGATCCGATTATTGGGGTTTTTGATATCAAGGCTTTGAAGAAAGGAGATAATGAAAAATCGTCTGTTATTGAGGTAACTGATTTTTTCAATGCTGATAATCAGACCTTTTCATTAAGTCCGATTGTAAAACAAATCCATAAACTGGCTGCGTTTAAGAAGGAAGCGTCATACATTGAAAAAATGAGCGCCTACCCTATCAATACGGAAATTCGTACTGTGAAAACTTTTACCGTTGTTCCGCCAGCCATTTCATTGTCTCCGGCTCCAACGGTTGGATCTTACTTACCATCGGGCTATGATGCCGGTGTGGTTACTTTGGAATTAAATACGTCCTTAATTCTTCTTCCAAAAACACCAATGCGGAAGCGGATTTTTGACAACCGGATAGGATTTTTTGCCAATCAATATGCCATTTTTGGAGAAGAATCTCAGAAATCAGATAATGAAATTTTCGCTGTTCGCTGGCGTTTGGAACCCAAAAATGCAGAAGATGCGGCCCGTCAGAAAAACGGTGAATTGATAGAACCTAAAAAACCGATCATTTACTACATCGATCCGGCAACACCTGAAAAGTGGAGAAAAGCATTAAAAGCAGGTGTTGACGACTGGCAGGTTGCTTTTGAAAAAGCGGGTTGGAAAAATGCGATCCGTGGAGAATACTGGCCGGAAAAAGATACAACAATGAGCCTAGAAGATGCCCGGTTTTCGGTAATCCGCTATTTCGCCGCAGATATTCAAAATGCTTACGGGCCCAATGTTAATGACCCGAGAAGCGGTGAAATTATTGAAAGTCATATCGGATGGTATCATAACGTGATGCGTTTGCTGCGTAACTGGTATATGATCCAGGGAGCTGCCGTCGATCCTGCGGCGCGTAAAAAGAATTTTGATGACGAGCTAATGTCTCAACTCGTACGTTTTGTCTCTTCCCACGAAATTGGGCATACGCTGGGTTTGCGACATAATATGGGTGCAAGTTCAGCAACGCCGGTTGAAAAATTACGCGACAAAGCCTGGCTTGAAAAAAATGGACACACATCGTCCATTATGGATTATGCACGTTTCAATTATGTAGCGCAGCCGGAAGACGGCATTACCAATCTTTTCCCAAGAATTGGTGATTATGATAAATGGGCCATCAAGTGGGGTTATAGTTATTTACCCAATACCAGTCTAAAAGAAGAAAAAGCGATTTTGAACAATTGGACAAAAGAGGCTTATAAAAATCAGGCCCTACATTTTGGGACAGAAAACAGTCCGTATGACCCTCGCTATCAAATGGAAGATTTAAGTGATAATGCTATGAAAGCGTCAGAATATGGTATTAAAAACTTGAAACGAATTCTTCCCAATTTAATAAAATGGAGTAAAGAAGATGGCGAAAGTTACAAAGAACTTGACGAGTTATATGGCAACATTGTGGCTCAGTATCGTCGTTATCTTGGCCATGTTATTAAAAATGTAGGTGGTATTTATGATACTCCTGTCACCTATGATATGGAGGAAGAAGAATTTATAACAGTTCCAAAACTAACTCAGAAAGAAGCTGTTAGTTTCCTTAATACACAATTATTTAAAACACCGGTATGGCTATTAGATCAGAATGTATTAAACAAGATAAAGCCCGAATCTGGTGTAGAGTCAATTAAATCTTTACAGGAATATGCCATTACTTCCCTGCTTGCAGGCGACAGAGCCGTTCGCCTAATGGAGACCAGCACTTCTTCCAAATATTATTCTATTGAAGATCTGCTTGCAGACCTTGATACTGGAATTTGGGGGGAAATAAAAACAGGACAAGCCATTGATATATATCGTAGAAATTTACAAAAAATATATGCTGAAAAACTGGTTGATTTATTAAAGCCCGGCAAAGCAACTGTTGCATCCATCCCAACCGGGGCTTTATATGCTTCAAGTTCTCGTGTTGTTGAACTGGAAAAAACAGATTTGCCTTCGATAGCACGTGGACATTTGGAAGTTCTCAGAGCTTCAATTAAAAAAGCAATTCCGCTGGAAACCGACAAAATGAGCAAGTATCATCTGAAAGATGTTTTGCAAAGAATTGATCTGGCTTTAGATCCAAAATAAAAAATAGAATAACAAAAAGCAGATCGATTTACTTTATTAGAAAGTCCGATCTGCTTTTTTGTTTTTTGTCAAAATTCATAGAAATGAAAACATTAACAGAAATCCTTCGAAGTCATGCCGGTTTTGAAAAAGTTATTTCGAGTGAAAAACCTTATCGAAGGCTGGATTTTTCAGAATCAAATCAGGATTTGCTGGCTCAAAATCTGACGGAAACTTCTGTATTTTCAGATTATGTTTTTGATGTAATGTTATTAAAAAATCAATTTATCGGCATTGGCGGATATGATGAAAACCGGGTTATTTACAGACAACGCGATCATTTTACAAATCAGGAAAATCCGAGAAGTATTCATTTAGGTGTTGATATCTGGGCGAATGCGGGCGAGCCAATTTATGCGCCGCTAAAAGGAACAGTCCACAGTTTCGCTTTTAATAATAACTTTGGCGATTATGGTCCAACGATTATTTTAAAACACGAATTAGAGGAAATTGAATTTTACACTTTGTACGGACACCTTTCGCTTGAATCTTTGGACGAGTTGTATGAAGGAAAAGAATTTGCCGCCGGAGAAAAAATTGCTGCAATTGGTAATTTCCCCGAAAACGGCGACTGGCCACCACATCTTCATTTTCAGGTAATCAGTGAGGTTGGAGAATATAAAGGGGATTTTCCGGGCGTGAGCAATGCGGAAAACAGGGAGTATTTTTTGAGGATTTGTCCGGATCCCAATCTAATCTTGCGAATAAATATTTAAACACAGAGTTAAAGGAGTAAAAAAGGAGTTCCACAGAGAAGAATAAAAATCTCAGCGAAACTCCCTTTTTTAACTTCCCTAACACTGCGTTTAACCCTTTTTACGTTCCAGATTTGGTAGGAATCCTGTTAATAATCCTATTAGCGGCAGGAAGGAACAGACATAAAATACATATTCAATACTGGTACTGTCTGCCAGCTTTCCTAAAAGCGCAGATCCGATTCCGGCAATCCCGAAGGCAAATCCGAAAAATAAACCTGCTACCATTCCGACTTTTCCAGGAATTAATTCCTGTGCGTAAACCAGGATCGCTGAAAATGCTGAGGATAGTACTAAACCAATAATTACAGTTAATGCACCCGTCCAAAAAAGATTGCAATAAGGTAATAAAAGAGCAAATGGAGCAACGCCTAAAATTGAAATCCAGATCACATATTTCCTACCAATTTTATCACCAACCGGGCCGCCGATAAATGTTCCTGCGGCTACCGAGAATAGGAATATAAATAAATGGATTTGAGAGCTTTGTACTGAAATACCAAATTTATTGATCAAGTAAAAAGTATAGTAGCTCGTCAAACTTGCCATGTAAATGTATTTTGAAAAAATCAGCAGCAATAAAACGCCGATTGAGAACGCCACTTTGCCCTTTGAAAGATTCAGTGCCGGCTCATTTCCTGTTGCAGAACCTGGTTTCTTACGGTTCAAATGCATATTTTTCTTATACCAGCCGCCCACTTTTGACAAAATGATGATGGCGATTAAAGCTACAAGTGAAAACCAGATAATCTGATGACGACCGTATGGCAAAATAATTAAAGCCGCCAATAACGGTCCCAAAGAACTTCCTGCATTGCCACCAACCTGAAAAAGTGACTGCGCCATACCATGTCGCCCACCGGATGCCATACGGGCAATGCGCGATGCTTCGGGATGGAAAACTGCGGATCCAATTCCGATCAGACCAACGGAAAGCAAAATAATTTCAAAACTTGGAGCCATGGATAAGGAAACCAGTCCGAGCATAGTAAAACACATGCCGATTGCAAGCGCAAATGGCTGAGGCTTTTTATCCGTATATAACCCAACCAATGGCTGAAAAACGGACGCACTTAATTGAAATGTAAATGTGATTAATCCAATTTGAGAAAAACTCAATTTAAAGGAATCTTTTACCATCGGATAAATCGATGGAATGAGTGATTGCAGTGTATCGTTTAAAAGATGGGAAAAACTTAATGCCAATAAAATGGGAAAAACAGCCTGTTCCGCTGTAACAACAGGGGTTTGGTAAGATTCTGAAGGATTTTCTTCGATTGTTTTCATAACTATTATTCTAAAAAACGGATACTAAACTGGTTGACCGGTTATTCTCGCGGCCCATTCCCATGCCTTTTGTGGATTCTGATCTATAATACTTTGCAGTAATGCTTCGTGATATTCCTGGGTATTTATAAAACTTTCCGTGTCCACATATATTTCTGAAAAATACTCCTTCATATTACGCGCTACTGTTTTATACAAATCGAGTAAAATTTCGCTTTGAGAAGCTGTGGCAATGGATAAATGAAAGTTAATATCTGCTTGAATGCAGGCATCCGGAATATTGGCCAGCGCCAGCTTCTTTCGTTCTGCCAGATATTTTTTCATTTGCATGATATCCTCATCCGTTCGGTTTATTGCTGCTTTTTCAGCAACTTTTAATTCAAACAGTTGCCGGATTTCATTTAATTCCTGTCCTTTTGCTCTTAAAAATCGATCTGATAATGATTCCGTGGCAGCTTGTTTTTGCTCGACAAATGTGCCTAAACCTTGCTGGACACGAACGAGCCCGGTATTGGATAAATTTCTGACCGCTTCCCGTATTGTCGATCTGCCAACGCCAAAGATTTCCATTAATTCAGGCTCGGTTGGCAATTTTTCTCCTATTGCAAAATCTCCATCCTGGATTTTTTGCTGCAATCTGCTGGCAACATCGTCGGCCAGACTTATCCGTTTAACAATATTTTCTTTATTCATCATATCATCTGATGATTCAAAATTACGAATTATTTTATTTCTACAAAAAATATTGGGTGTTAAACCAAATAAAATTTTGGCTAAACACCCAATATAACTTAAAATCGGATTTTCTTACTTTCTATAAATCGTTGTTGCAGCTGATTGTGCACCTGCAAGAATTGTAACATCCGCTATTGTAACACGCGCCGGCGCATTTACAGCATATAATATCATGTCTGCAATATCAATTGCCTGCAAAGGATCAAAACCCTGATAGACTTTTTCCGCTCGTTCCTCATCACCTTTAAAGCGAACCAGAGAAAATTCAGTTTCTACCGCACCAGGAGCGACATTTGTTACTTTTATTCCGTGTTGTGTCAGTTCCAGGCGCATACCCTCACTCAATACTTCAACCGCAGCTTTTGAAGCGCAATACACTGCTCCGTTGATATAGGTTTGCTTTCCGGCTACTGAACTAATATTTACGATATGTCCTTTTTTGTTGGCTATCAGCGTTGGGATAATCGCTTTTGATACATAAAGTAAACCTTTAACATTTCCGTCGATCATTGCATCCCAGTCATCTGTATCACCTTCGTCCAGCGAACCAAGGCCATGCGCATTTCCGGCATTGTTAATCAGAATGTCAATATTTTTCCATTCTTCCGACAATGAAATGATGGCATCAAAAACTGCTTTTTTATCTCTTACGTCGAAAAGAAGTGTAGTAACTTTTACTTTTTGAGATAATTCTACGACAACACTTTCCAATTTTTCCTGGCGACGGCCACAGAGAATAAGGTCAATTCCTGCTTCGGCAAAGGCTTCTGCTGTGGCTTTTCCTATACCGGATGTAGCTCCGGTTATTAATGCAATTCGGGACATTATAAACTAAATTTGGTATTTGTCAGCCGCATTTTCCGGGCGACATTTTTGCTATTTATCTATCTTTTTTGTGTTCAAACTACTGAAATTTCCACGTTCCAGTTCCAAGGCCTTACCAAATTGTTTCAAAGCATTTTGATAAACATTATCCATCGGGTTCAGCACTTCATAAACCTCGTTATTCAAACCGCTTTTTTGTTTTCTTCCCCAAACATAACGGCCGATAATAGCTTTGGTTTGAGATTGAATAATTGGTTTTGAACGGTTTAATTCCTTTTCATTTAACTTGATTCCCGATCTTGTCGCGTCTTTAACAAGTTCAGAAATCATGGCATCAGAAATCTGGAAGGTTTTTAGATATTCCTGAAATGTCTGTTTTTCAAGTTTTTTCTGATTTTCATTCGCATAACGCAAAGCATATTCACGAATAATATTTTTGGCATAAAGCTCAAATAAATATTTGCTGTTCATCAGCGTATCACGCGGAACAAAAACATCCGGCATAATTCCGCCGCCGCCATAAACGGTCCTTCCACCGTCTGTTTTATATGCTTTTGTTTTATCAAATTTGATACTATCCGCGTTGAAGAATTCGCCGCTGTCATATCTGTGCGTCAGATCCTGGTTGTAATCTTCACCCTTACCCATTTCATAAGGTTTCTGAATACTGCGTCCGCTTGGCGTATAATATCTTGAAATCGTCAACCGTAATTCTGCGCCATCAGAAAGTTTGATCGGCATTTGAACCAGACCTTTTCCATAAGAACGGCGACCGACAACTAACGCACGGTCATGATCTTGTAAGGCACCGGCCAAAATTTCAGAAGCGGAAGCGCTTCCTTCATCCACCAGAACAACCAACGCGCCTTGTTCAAAACCACCTTCCACATGTGAACGGGTTTTACGGTCGAAGCGACTGTCTTTTCCTTCGGTGTAAACCAATAATTTGTCTCCGGAAATAAATTCATCGGCAATACTTGTCGCACGCTCCATATAACCTCCCGGATTTCCGCGAAGATCAAGAACCAGTTTTTTCAGCCCATTCGCTTTGAGCGTACTCAATGCAGATTTGAATTCATCAAAAGTAGTTTCAGAGAAACGGGTTACTTTGATATAACCAATTTCCTTATCAACCATATATGCAGCGTCAACCGAATAAGTAGGAATTCGGTCGCGTACTACTTCAAAATTCAATTTGTCTTTTAAACCAATTCGCTCAATCGTAAGCGTAACTTTTGTTCCGCGTTTGCCGCGCAATAATTTATAAACCTGCCCATTGGTAACCCCGGGCGCAGAAAGTACTTCTTTATTTACTTTAAGAATGCGGTCACCACTTTGAATTCCAACCGTTTCCGACGGACCACCGCTTAACGGCGTTACCACATAAACGGTATCATTATAAATATTAAATTCAACACCGATACCATCAAAGCCCGAGTCCAGCTGTGAACGTGCGGCTGTCGCTTCTTCCGTATTAAAATAAGCCGTATGTGGATCCAGCTTTTCCAGCATTTTGGAGATCGAATAATCCACAAGTTCTTCCGTATTGACAGAATCGACGTAATTATTTTCTACCAAAAGCAAAACTTCCCGGAATTTCGCATAGCCTTTAGCCACGTCGGTCAGCTTTTTGCCTCCGCTAAAAAAGGTACTGCCCAGCAATATACCGGCAGCCAGCGTGATGCTGATAATAATGGGTAAACGGATAACAGATTTTGAATTGCTGACGGGCTTTTCCGGAATTTCCTGGTTCATTTATAAATCACTTTTTTAATAAGTAAAGTTAAAATTTTATTTGAGTTAATAAACATTTGACTAACGAATGACCAATATAAATCCTTGTGTGGGTTTTAAATATACAGAAAGAAAGAGGGTTATGGCAAAGTGGTTTATTAAGCTTTTCCGACTTAGGAAAAAGTGTATGATTATTTTGAATAAGATGAGATTGGGGATAATCGATATTTGATTAAATAACAGCATTTTAAATAGAAGTTGCCGATTTCTAAAGCACTACATTTACAGCATACTCATTTTACGACTCATCTCACAACATGCAAAAATTTCTTCTTTTAGCTCTATTCGTAATAATTACCAGATCAGCCTATTCTCAAACCCTTCCAGATCAAGCAATGAAAGTCAATATCGGTCGAGGAAAACTTGGTACTGGTGATATACAAGGTTTAATGCTAGGCGTAGAATATGAAAGGTTTTTTCAAAAAAGATTATCCTGGTTAACAGAATTAGGAATGACGATACATGATGGGTCAGATTTGTTATTGGTCACAGAAGCAAACGGCAAAGTTCATGATTTGTCTTACCGGTATACCACTGCGGGTGCTCAGCTTGTTGGAAAAATGGGCTATCATTTTCTAAGAACAACAAGTTGGGATTTAGGGATTCGGGTTGGTGGGCTTTTTCGTTATCAGTCTTCTTCTGTTCCAAATGATAGAACAACAATATTTCCCATTGTAACTGGCTTACCATTACCCGTTTATATCACCGAGCATACCTCTTCTCAACGAACTTATTCCTTCGGTGGAATCTCACAATTTTTTGCCGGTTATACAATTAATCAAAAAATAATTCTTGGATTAACAACTGGCTTACAACTGGATACTAACGGAGATACTATTTTTCCTCAATTATCTTTTACGATTGGACGACGGTTTTAACGAATTTCAAACAAACCCATCCAAAGCCTCAGGATTCCGCATTGTATCCTTACTAACCGCCTTTGCCGGATCCATTCCCATCAGTATTTTCTTAACCGGTGCTTCCATCTTTTTTCCATTGATCGTATAAGGAATAGCAGACACCGCTTCTATTGTATCAGGTACATGCCGTGGACTGTATTGCGTTCTTAGCGCATGCTTGATTTCCTCTTTTAATGTTTCGGTCAATTTTTTATTTTCTTCCAAAACAACAAACAGAGGCATAAACCCTCCCCCATCTTCCTTTTCAAGATAAACCACCAGACTGTCTTTAATTTCCGGCAGACTTTCCACTGCGCTATAAACTTCTGAAGTACCAATCCGGATTCCGTCACGGTTTAAGGTGGCGTCTGATCTTCCGTAAATAATGACTGAACCTCTTGAAGTTATTTTAATCCAGTCGCCGTGACGCCATACATTTGGATAGGTTTCAAAGTAGCTTTTTTCATACCGTTCGTTGTCTTCATCATTCCAAAAATAAATCGGCATGGAAGGCATAGGCTGGGTAATTACCATTTCCCCCAATTCATCAATTACACTATTTCCATCTTCATCAAAAGCTTCTACTTTGGCTCCCAACGCGCGACTTTGGATTTCTCCCGGGTAAACGGGTTCCATCGGATTTCCACCAACGAAAGCACTGCAAATATCCGTTCCGCCACTTAATGAAATTAACCAGACTTCCTTTTTGACATGCTGATAAACCCATTCATAAACGTCTGGCGGCAGCGGAGAACCTGTTGAACCAATGGTTTCCAGATGTGAAAGTTTCTCGGAAGGGATACTTGTTCCAGCTTTCATGCAATTGATAAAATAGGCTGCACCGCTTCCAAAATGAGTTATTTTAGCACGCTCTGCTAATGTCCACAAAACTTGTGTGGAGGGAAAAGCGGGAGAACCATCATAAATTACAAGTGTTGCGCCGCATAACATGGAGCCCAAAGCGAAATTCCACATCATCCAGCCGGTAGTAGAATACCAGAAGTAGCGGTCGCCGGGTTTTACGTTTTGATGAATTGACAGTATTTTCAAATGTTCAAGCAAACATCCGCCAACGCTGTGGGTAATTGCCTTTGGTTTTCCTGTTGTGCCGGAGGAATAAAGTACCCAGATCGGATGTTCAAAAGGTACTGCCTCAAAGTCAATTCCAAAATTAGGCAAGTGTAAAATATCTTCCCAGGACCTGATTCCTTCGGGTTTCGATGCGGAATCCATATTGGAAATCATGACGATATCCTTTACAGATGGAAGTGCAGAACCAAGTTCCATCGTAGTTGCGGTAGTATCATACGTTTTCCCATTGTAATGATAGCCATCCGTAACAAACAGTACTTTGGGTTGTATTTGAGATAACCGCTCTACAATTCCTGCCCTGCCAAAATCAGGTGAACAACTGGACCAGACTGCTCCGATGGCATTAACCGCCAGAAATGCGACAACGGCCTGAGGAATATTGGGCAGCACTGCGGCTACTCTGTCTCCCGGTCTTACATCGCGTTGGCGCAACCAGGTGGAAACAGCTGCAACCTGAGACTCAAGTTCTTCCCAGGAAATTTTTGTTAGTCCCTGTGTTTCCGATTGAAAAAGTAATGCAGGATGATCTTTTGTTTTATTTCTGAAAATATGTTCGGCATAATTAAGTCTGGAACGGCGAAACCATTGTGTGCCTATCATTCCTTTTTTTGGCCGCCGCAAAACTTCAAGATAAATGTCGTGCGATTTGATATGAAAATATTGCCAGAGACTTTCCCAGAAATCTTCCAGATCCGTCACCGACCAATCCCACAAATCATGATATCCACGAAAATAAAGTCCTTTTTTTACGAACAGCCAGTCCATGTACTTTTTTAAATTTGACTGTTCCGTCAGTTTTTTTCCTGGTTTCCAAAGAGGTTGTAACTGTATATTCGTTGGCATAGGACTGCAATATTTAATGAATATCGGGTAAAGGCCGGCGTTTTCTGTTTACTAAAACGACCGTCAAATTTGTTTTAACCGGAACTCTTATTCCTGTTTTACTTGTTGCCCGAAAGCAAGATTTACTTAACGATTATTAGTAACGTCGTAATGACACATTTCGGGTAAAAGAAATGAAAATATTTAGTAATAAAAATTAGTGTATCTTTGCATTTCAAAACATAAATAACACATAGTACTCTGAACATCAGATACGTTTGTAAATGCGTTTTAGTGGCATTCTGTTATGACAACGGTCATCAATGTACACTAGCCCAAGTAAGAACAAGTTTGTAGAGAGGAAACAAAATCCAGTAGTGATACTGCATTCCTAATGAGAAAAAGAATAACAAAATCGAGTGATGCGAGCTCTTCGCGTCCTCCAGGAAGAAGTGGTGATGCCTCAGGCCGCCCATTTGGCAAAAAACGTCCGGAAGCAGAAAGTCGCTTCAGCAAGCCAAGTATCAAAAAATCCAGCCTGAGAGTAGCCAGCCCAAGCGCTGAATCTTCAAGATCTTACAGCGACAGACCAAGCGGCGATAAACCTCGCTTCGATTCAGAACGTCCGCGTTACGACAAACCAAATTTTGGTAAGCCAGGATTTTCAAAGCCAGGATTTGATAAACCTCGTTTTGACAGAGGTGGTCAGGATAGACCCGGTCAGGACAGACCGGCATTTGACAAACCACGCTTTTCGGATCGTGATGGAGATTCCCGCGGATTTAAACCAAGAGGTGAATTTGCGTCCGGTCAGGACAGACCAAGAGAAAGATCGGAAGGAAGAAGTTTTGATAAGCCGCGTTTTGAGAGATCAGGTTCTGATAGACCCGGTCAGGAAAGACCTTCTTTTGACAAACCACGTTCTTCCGACCGTGATGGAGATTCCCGCGGTTTCAAACCGAGAGGTGAATTTTCTCCCGGTCAGGACAGACCAAGAGAAAGATCAGAAGGAAGAAGTTTCGACAAGCCGGGCTTCGATAAGCCACGTTTTGAAAGATCAGGTTCTGACAGACCTGAAAGAACCGGTCAGGACAGACCTTCTTTTGACAAACCACGTTCTTCAGACCGTGATGGTGATTCTCGCGGATTTAAGCCAAGAGGTGAATTTGCTCCCGGTCAGGACAGACCAAGAGAAAGATCAGAAGGAAGAAGTTTTGACAAGCCGGGCTTCGACAAGCCTCGCTTCGAAAGATCAGGTCAGGACAGACCAGCTTTTGACAAACCACGTTCTTCGGACCGTGATGGAGATTCACGCGGATTTAAACCAAGAGGTGAATTTGCTCCCGGTCAGGACAGAACAAGAGGAGAAGGAAGAAGCTTTGACAAGCCGCGTACGGAAAGAAGTAATGATGCACCTCGTACTTTCAAACCGACTCCTTCAAACGGAAGACACGAAAAACCAGCTTTTAAAAAAAAAAGCGATTTTGAAGAGGTAGTTGACAAAGATCCGGAAACGGAAAAACGTCTTGCAGAAGAAGCAGCTAATCGCCGTGTTGGAAGATTTGAAACTGCACCTCGTTATAATTTAAGTGGTTATGACAAAAAACCGGGAGCAAAGCGTAAGGAAGAAAGTTCTGAAATGCGCTTGAACCGATATATAGCCAACGCGGGAATTTGTTCCCGTCGCGAGGCAGATGATTTAATTGCATCCGGACAAATTTCTGTTAATGGCAAAGTTGTTACAGAAATGGGTCACAAAGTTGAGGCATCGGATGTGGTTAAATTTGGTAAAAAAGCATTAAACCGTGAAAAACTGGTTTATGTACTGATTAACAAACCGAAAGATTACATTACCACAACTGACGACCCAGAGGAACGTAAAACAGTTTTGGATTTGATCAAGGGAGCTTGTTATGAGCGTATTTATCCGGTAGGTCGTTTAGACAGAAATACAACTGGTTTACTTTTGCTGACAAATGACGGAGGATTGGCTGAAAAGTTAACACACCCATCGAACGGCATCAAGAAAATTTACCAGGCTGAGCTTGACAGACCAATTACAACAGAAGATTTCGAACTATTACAGGCGGGATTGGAATTGGAGGATGGTTTTGTTAAACCTGATGAGGTAGGAATCGTTACGCCGGATGCTATGGTGGTTGGACTGGAAATTCACAGTGGTAAAAATCGTATTGTGCGTCGTATGTTTGAACATCTTGGTTACGAGGTGCAAAAACTGGATCGTACCGTATTTGCCGGATTAGACAAAAAAGAGTTACCACGTGGAAAATGGCGTTTTCTAAGTGAAAAAGAAGTGGTGAGATTGAAGTTTATGCTTTAATATTCAGATTACTCTTCAATACAAAATATAAAAAATGGTCCCGGAAATTAACTTTCCGGGACCATTTTTTATCTAAATACTCAGCGATTTCTACTTGCTAAAAGGCTAACATCCTAATCGGCAAAAGCTGTTTTAAAATCTAAATCCGAATGAATAAACATCATAAGGAGCATCTATATATAAACCTTCAAACTGAACCATGGAATCTGATTTTCCGGCAAGAGAAGCTTCCAATTCTTTAACCGATTTTACAGGTTTGCCATTTACTTTTGTAATGATAAAACCTTCTTCAACGCCTGTTCTGGCCAGTTTACCACCGTCAATTGAAAGCACTTTCACACCACCTTCCACTTTGTAACGTGTAAGACGTTGTTTTTCCTGATCACTGATATTACCAAACTGAGCTCCTAAAACACTCATTACTACGGCAGATTCATCACGTTTCAAAACATCTGAACCACCAGTACGGTTTCTTAATGTTACGTTCAAATCCTTTTCTGTTCCGTCGCGGTTAACAGTAACAACAACTTTGTCGCCAGGTTTATGCAAACCGATTGATTGTTGAAGTTCAGGAATTGAATGTGTATTCAAGCCATCAACTTTTACGATAACATCTCCTTTGGTAATACCGCCCGCTTTTGCAGCACTGTTTTCTGTGAAATCACGAACATAAACACCATCGTTTACTTTCACACCATATTCTTCTGCTTTACGGCTGTCCAATTCATCAAGAGAAATTCCAAGGTATCCACGTTGAACATTTCCGAATTTGATCAAGTCACCAGAAACTTTCTTAACGATACTTGATGGAACTGCAAATGCATATCCCGCAAAACTTCCGGTTGGACTCGCAATGGCTGTATTGATACCAATTAATTCACCTTTCAAATTAACCAAAGCACCACCACTGTTTCCAGGGTTAACTACTGCATCAGTCTGAATAAAAGATTCCAATGGCACATCTCCCGCTGTTGCCGAAGTTGGTGTAGCATTTCCACGACGATTTTGAGACTGACCGATAATTCCTAAACCACGTCCCTTTGCACTGATAATACCAGCTGTAACGGTTGATTCAAGATTAAAAGGATTACCAACAGCAACTACCCACTCTCCTACTTTCACTGCATCAGAGCTACCAAAAGTAACGGCAGGAAGATTTTTAGCTTCGATTTTAATTACCGCAATATCAGTAGACGGGTCAGTACCAATTACTTTCGCTCTGAATTTACTTTTATTTGATAATGTAACTTCCAACTCCTGTGCGCCTTCTACTACGTGATTATTTGTTACAATATATCCATCAGCAGAAATCACAACACCAGAGCCCGAAGCTTCGGAAGATTGCGGGCCACGAGAACCGCCACCGAAATCATCACCAAAGAAATCTCTGAAAATATCAGGAATATCTCCCTGTCCGCCACGTGACGACCTCGTCATTGTCGACTTAATATGGACTACCGCAGGAGTAGTCGCCTCAGCTGCATATACAAAATCACCAGGAGCTCCCGCCGGCGCACCTGCCGATGTAAAACGTGCCAGTGATTCAGAAGGTGATTCTTTAAAAATAACATCCCTGTCACTACCAGAACTTAAAAGTTTGAAGCCTGCAAGGGTTGATGCGCTCGAAAGCAGCCCAACCAATACCAAAGCTTTCCAGTTTGTTTTCATTTCCATATGTTGGGGTTAGAACTATATTGAACAAATAACGTAAACGAGCCGGCAAATTATTCCCTTTGTAAAGCCATTTAACATATTTTAACAAAGGTATGAATCTGAAAATTCACTAAAACATATTTACCGTTAATTATTAATCTTTAATATGCCAAAAAGGGCGTTATTCATGACAAATAACGCCCTTTCCCAAATTAAATTTTAAGCAATCTCGATTTCACGCAATGGTTTTTCAATAGCTTCTTCCCGTTTCGGAAGTTCCACTTTCAAAATCCCATCAGCATAACTTGCAGCAATTTTTTCACCATCTACTGAATTTGGTAGCGTGAAAGTCCTTTGGAAAGAACTGTATTTAAATTCTCTGCGAGAATATTTTTCGTTGGTTTCTTCTTCTTTTTGTTCTTTTTGAGCCGAGATTGTCAACTGATTTTTTTCAAGATTCAATTTAAAATCAGCCTTTTGTAATCCAGGTGCGGCAACTTCAATTCTGAATCCGTCTTTGCTTTCAACTACATTTACAGCTGGTACGCTGCCTGCATAAGCTGGGGCAAAAAATTCATTTAAAGCTTCTTTACCAAAAAATCCGTTGTACAATTTAGGATTCGCGAAGTGGGTTTTTACTAATGTGCTCATGGTTTTATAGGTTTTATTTTTTGTGATTTTAAGTTTAAGTACCGTTGCGGTATGCTAGGGTTTTTAAAACTTTTGTACCGATGAGAAAAAAGGGGGAAATTACGGACAAAATGTCTTACTAATCGAAAAAATATAAATTTAAGTGACATAATGGCCGATTTTTTCAATTTAAGACAGAATTTATGACAATATTCTATTTAGAATTAGGGGCACCGTAAAATATATGGGCCGTAACTACGGTACTGGAAAAGAGAAGATGGAGATTACCGTTCCCCACGGAATAAATTCCGCGGCTACAAGGTCGGCCTTGCCTCCGGCAATTTGATAATATAAAATACCATAAACATTACAAATATCATGGCCATGGATTTCAACCCACGCAAAAACCCAATTATCCAAGATTTAAAAATGCCGTAGGCATGGCCGATATTGTAGCCGAGGATTTCAATCCACGGAAAATTGATTATTTAAGATCTGGAAAAATGCCGTAGCAATGGCCGGTATTGTAGGGAAAATGATAATCCAAGATTTAAAAAGGCCGTAGGCATGACCGACATTGTAGCCGTGGATTTCAATCCACGGAAAATAGATTATTCAAGATCTGCAAAATGCCGTAGCAATGGCCGGTATTGTAGGAAAAATGATAATCCAAGATTTAAAAAGGCCGTAGGCATGACCGACATTGTAGCCGTGGATTTCAATCCACGGGACGGATGATGGGAGAATTTCGAAAAATACCGAAGATTAGATAGATTAAAAAACAACCTATTTCAATTCAAGCTGTTCACAAGCTCTTTCAGATGCAGATTGTTCGGCCTTCTTTTTGGTAAAACCATTACCAACAGCGAACGGCTCGTCGTTAACTAAAATTTGGGAGATAAATTCACGGTGATGGCGGGTTCCACGTTCTTCCAGAATTTCGAAGCGAATTTCCTTTCCTTCCCGTTGTGCCCATTCGATGATAAGGCTTTTGAAGTTAATATTGTTCTGGATGATATCGTCCAGATCGTAATGTGTTAAAAGCTTACTGATGATAAATTTCCTTGTAAAACGAAATCCTTTATCCAGATAAATCGCTCCAACGAATGCTTCCAGCGCATCGCCATACATGGAGGATCTTGGCGACATACCACGACGGTTTCCATCATATTCGATCAACCGGTCTAGGCCAAGTTTACGGGAAATTTGATTTAACGATTCACGGTTAACAATCCGTGAGCGGATTTCGGTGAGAAATCCTTCGTCTTTGTATGGATATTTGGTAAATAAAAATTCGGCAACAACCATTCCCAGCACCGCGTCACCCAGATATTCAAGCCTTTCGTTTGATTCACGAAAACCCTTGATCGCTGTTTCACGAGAGGCAGATGTATGGCGGAATGCCAATTGGTATACACCCAGGTTAGAAGGGCGATCACCAATTACATGCGCAATAGATTCCTTAAATTTCTTATCCTCAGGACTTCCGGTTCTAAATAAAGCGAGGATCGGTAAAAGAATTCGTTTTGCCAAAATCAATAAGTTAATTATTCCTCGAACCTCTTGAAAATAACGGAAGCATTATGACCGCCAAAACCAAAAGTATTACTTAGGGCTATATCGACCTTGCGTTTTTGTGCTGTGTTAAAAGTAAGATTCAACCGGGGATTAATTTCCGGATCATCCGTAAAGTGGTTAATCGTCGGAGGAATAATCTGATCCTGGATAGCCATAATGCAAGCCGCTGCTTCAATCGCACCCGCACCACCAAGCAAATGCCCGGTCATGGATTTGGTTGAGCTTATGCTCATGTTGTAGGCATGTTCACCAAAGAATTTCTCGATGGCTTTAATTTCCTGAGGATCACCGATTGGTGTTGAAGTTCCATGAGTATTGATATAATCAATATCCTCAGGCTGCAATCCGGCATTTTCCAGCGTATTTTTCATTACCATGTAAGCGCCGCGTCCTTCCGGATGCGGAGCGGTAATGTGATAAGCGTCTGAGGACATGCCACCGCCAATCATTTCAGCATAAATTTTAGCACCACGTGCTTTGGCATGTTCGTACTCTTCGAGAATCAAAGCAGCACCACCTTCTCCCAAAACGAATCCGTCTCTATCCTTATCATAAGGGCGTGAAGCCGTTTCAGGTGAATCATTATTTTCTGACAACGCTTTTAAAGCATTGAATCCACCCACACCTGCATTTGTAATTGCAGCCTCAGAACCACCTGAAATACATACATTCATCATACCCAGACGGATATAATTGTAGGCATCAATCAAGGCATTGGTTGCAGACGCACATGCAGAAACAGTAATGAAAGTTGGTCCACGAAAACCGTAACGGATGGAAAGAACTCCAGACGCGCTATCAGCAATCATTTTCGGGATAAAGAACGGGTTGAAACGTGGGTTTCTACCTCCGTCAGAGAAGTTCAACACTTCGTCTTCAAAAGTTTTCAAACCACCAATTCCCGAACCCCAAATTACACCGGCTTTGTCGAGATCAAGTGTATCTGCGTCAAAGCCGGCGTCCTTCATTGCTTCATCAGTTGCAATAACGGCATACTGGGTAAATGGATCCATTTTACGAGCTTCCTGGCGCGGAATGTAATCCTGTATGTCCAACCCTTTTACCTCACAGGCAAATCGGGTCCGAAACCGTTCGGCATCAAACCTTGTTATAGGCGCAGCACCGCTCACGCCTGCAACTAAATTTTTCCAATAGGTAGGAACATCATTTCCAATAGGCGTCAATGCGCCCATACCGGTAATTACAACTCGCTTAAAACTCATAAAATAGGGACAGAAAAAGAAGATGATACTGGAAAACCGTAAAACTATTTTACGTTTTCTTCCAGATATGCAACAGCCTGACCAACTGTACCAATGTTCTCGGCTTGATCATCAGGAATAGAAAGATTGAATTCTTTCTCAAATTCCATAATCAACTCAACGGTATCTAGAGAGTCCGCTCCCAAGTCGTTTTGGAAGTTTGCTTCTGGCGTTACCTCCGACTCTTCTACGCCGAGTTTTTCGACGATAATTTGCTTAACTCTTTCTGCAATTGCTGACATTTTGTAAACACTTTTTGGTTAAAATCGCAACAAAGAAAGATATTCTACTTCACTTTGTCAACATTTTTTTAATACGTGTCATAATAGTTGAGATAAAGCACAGGAAATAAAAGAAACAGAATATCAAATGCTTAACCATATAAGTTCCACGAATACAACGAATCACATAGAGAAGATTGCAGATAACCGTACCTTTACAGAACTTTATTAATTTTTGATTATTAGTATTATGTTGTCAATTCCAAAACTAAAAAACACAGATTCTCCCCAGTTTTTCCTCATGGCCGGCCCTTGTGCTATCGAAGGGAGAGATATGGCATTGCGTATTGCAGAACATATTGTGACTCTGACAGACAGGCTTAAAATACCATATATTTTCAAAGGATCTTATCGCAAAGCAAATCGCACCAAAGTGGATTCTTTTACAGGAATCGGTGATGAAAAAGCTTTGAAAATTTTACAGGAAATCGGTCAGACCTTTGGCGTTCCTACGGTTACCGATATTCATGAATCCCATGAAGCAGCTTTTGCTGCGGAATATGTGGATGTTTTGCAAATTCCTGCATTTTTATGTCGTCAAACGGAATTAATTGCAGCAGCGGCTCGTACCGGAAAGGCGGTAAATGTGAAAAAAGGACAGTTTCTTTCGGGTGCTTCCATGAAGTTTGCTGTTGAAAAAATAAATGAAACGAATCCTGATTGCCAGGTTTTATTGACGGATCGCGGAAATAGTTTTGGTTATGGTGAACTGATTGTTGATTATCGAAACTTACCGGCCATGCGTGCTTTTGATGTGCCGGTAATTATGGATTGCACGCATTCTTTGCAACAGCCCAACCAGGAATCAGGCGTCACTGGCGGAAAACCGAAATTGATAGAAACCATAGCAAAAGCTGCCATTGCTGTTGGGGCAGACGGACTTTTTATTGAAACGCATTTCAATCCGGCAGAAGCGAAATCGGATGGAGCTAATATGCTGCCATTGGATCAGCTTGAAGGATTACTGGAAAAATTAGTGCGCGTTAGAGAAGCGATTTTATAAGATCAGCATACTTCAATTCAGATTGCGGCCCTTGCCGCAATCTTTTTCTACTACTCACTTTCATGAAAAAACAGTTTACACGCTGCGTCTTTTTTGTAACTTTTATCTGTCAGGGTTTATTTTCAATGAATGCCGCCGCTCAGGCTGTCGATTCTGTTTACCACGATACTTTGGTTCAAAAAAAGCAGGAAAAACTTTGGCAGGTGCGGCCAATAGAAGTCGTTCCGCCTGTTACGCTTGCACTGGCAGCCTTTGTAACCCAGGGCTCAATCAGCAGACATTTACAATCCCATGTTGTAAGTCAGTATCCAAACTTTCACGCAAGCCATACGGATGATTTCATCCGGTATCTTCCAGGTGTCGTAAGCCTTAGCCTTGGTGCTGCCGGTGTTAAGGGCAAGCATTCTTTCGGCGATCAGCTTGTACTAGCCATTCTTTCCAACATTATAGCGCAGGGCGTAACAGGAAGTTTGAAAATAATTTCAAAATATCCCAGGCCTAATGGAGAAGATAACAAATCATTCCCTTCAGGACACGCTACCAGCGCTTTTGCCAATGCTACCATTTTACATGAAGAGTATGGTCACAGAAGCGTTTGGTATAGTATAGGAGGCTACACCACGGCCACAGCGGTTGGCGGAGCGCGCATTTTACAAAACAATCACTGGCTGGCAGATGTATTAATGGGCGCAGGAATTGGTATTGCTGCAACAAAAGTTGTTTACATCAGCTATCCATGGCTGAAACAAACTGTTCGCCGGATAAGGAAGAAATAAATTGATTCTTTGAAATCATCCTGACATAGGGCTGTCACTTCGAGTGTTTTATTTTGCTAAATCAACTAACAAAATAAACTCTTATGGAATTGAAGAAAATACATCCAATGCAGGTTTTATGTTTTGAAACAAAAACAAAACTTTCCGAAATTGGAGAATATGTCCGCGTGGTTGCTCATAAAATGTATCAGGCTGCTGTACAAAACGATCTGGAAATAACGGGACCTGTTTACTGGATTTATGAAGGAATGGATGGAAATCCGGAAACTGTATTTTCGCTTACCATTGCTTTGCCTATTACTTTTAAAGAAAAAGAATTGAGCAATTCTGATTTCAGATTGAAAAGTCTAAGACCATTTCATTGCGCAACAACACAGCATTCGGGCGATTGGGATAAGCTTGGAGAATCTTACGGCACACTGATTCCCCAAATACTTTCCAGCGGCCTGACCATGAGTGGAGAAAACCGGGAAATTTATCTGAATATGGATTTTCAAAACCGGGACGCCAATACTACCGAGATTCAAATAGGAATTACCGAGCCTTAATATATATGTCTTACTGCGATTACGTAAACAACAATCCATCCGAACTTCCGGATTATCTGCTTCATAAACATTATCACGATCATCAATATGGTTTTCAGATTGATGACGATGACGAATTGTTCGGAAGATTTATTCTTGAAATAAATCAGGCCGGATTAAGCTGGACATTGATGTTGCGTAAACAGGAAGGTTTTAGAAAGGCTTATAGTGACTTTTCTATTGAAAAAATTGCTGCCTACACAGAGGAAGATTGTGAAAGATTGTTGCTCGATCCGGGAATAATACGTAATCGTTTGAAGATTAACGCCGCCATCGTTAACGCACAAAAAATAGTTGAGTTGAAAAAGGAATATCGTTCTTTCAAAAACTGGCTTGATGCACATCATCCTTTGCCACTAACAGATTGGTTGAAATTATTCAAAAAGAATTTCAAATTTGTGGGTGGCGAAATTGTGAATGAATTTTTAATGAGCACCGGGTATTTGCCTGGTGCGCATAGTGTTGAGTGTCCGGTTTATGTGGAAATAAATCAAACATCCTAATAACTATAAAAGCCTTTTAAATTTCCGCTTTACATTAGCAGAATTTTTAAAACAACTTATCAACTTTTCAAATTCACTAATTAACAGGATTCCAATTATTTTATAATCCAGGCCTTCAACAGGATAAATATCCTTCAAATACTGATTTCATATTCATCAATTTGTTGTCCGTAAACATAGGTATCGAGTGGAAATGCCCAGTTATTTGTGGTTACCTTATAGTTCGCCTGAAAAATATAACAGTTAAAAGATGCTTCCGGAATTTCTATACCTCCATGGTTGTCAAGAAAAGTAGAGGGACGAAAATCTAAACTGGAAGGTAAACTTGCCAATAGCGCTTTACCCTCAATCACCTTCAAAATAATAAAATATTTAGGTTTTGACTTATTCCCATTTTTGAAATAAAATGGGTCGAAATATAAAATATCGCCTTCCTTATCCAATCGTATCTAATTTTTCAATGACTGACTTTTTCCAAGATAATCTCTCTGATCCTCATAAATAGCCTTTTTTACCGGCATACCATCAAGTAACCTTGAGAAGTCAATTGGTATCTCTGTTGAGTTCATTTTATCCTCTTCGAGATATGTCAGCACACCATGTTCCAAAGCAGTAAGATACCACAGAGAATGTTTCCGATGCGTGAGTTGAACCAATTCTGAGGCGGAATAGTCTTTAAAAGTTGTAGTAATATGTTCCAACAATTTCATTTCGTTATCAGAAAATTCGTCATCAGAAAATTCTACCTTAGGAAATATATCAATACTGGCATCCACATCTATATTCGTCCGGATATATTTGGCCAGTAATATTGGTTCGTCGGAAGAAAGATCTACAAAGATATCGCGGGAAACAGGACCTAATTTCCAAACTGTAAAATCTAAATTGAAAAAGGGTAATCCGTAGGTTTTTACACTATATTCTTCAATCAGGGAAATCAGTTTAAGCAATTTTGTTTTAGACAAAGGTTTTATCCGCTCTGCTAAATAAACTACCGCATTACCAATTTTATCAATTTCAGAGAGAGAAAAAGGATTTGCCATAATATGTGAATTTTCAATGTAAAGGTAATGAGGATTAAGACATTATCTATTATACATGTAAGGCATTCGCTCTTTCAAAATCTAATTCCCCCGCTCCTCTTCCCAAACCGCCAACGCCAGCTTAATCTGACCATAATCATATTTCTCATTCAGCAATTCAAAAAGCGGTTTCAATGGCTCGTCTCGGCGGATACTCATTTCCTGGGCAGCGGTTACGATGATTTTGTAAACGGCCGGGTCAATTAATGCTTTCAGATTAATGTCGTGACCATCTTCTTTTAATTTTACCAAATGAGAAATAATCGTAACCGGATTCAGGTCACGCTTTTCTGCTATTACTTTTAAAGAATAACCTGCTTTGAATAAATCCCAGGTTTCAATATACGTCATTCCTTTGGCCACACGTGTTCCGGGTTTTGTATTTTCTCTTGCGAAATCAACAATTTCCTTAATAAAAGTTTCTCCATAATTCCGGAAACGTTCGGTACCGATACCAGAAACAGCCTTCATTTGTGCTTCGGAAACTGGTCGTTTTTGGGCCATTTCAGATAACGTGGCATCGGTGAAAACTACATAAGGCGGAACGCCCATACGATCTGAAATTTGTTTACGAAGTGTTCTCAGACGCTCAAAAAGTGCATCCCGGATAATTTCCTGTTTTGGTTTTTCCTTTGGAAGTTGTGCTTCTTCTTTGGCTTTTCTTTCAGAAAGCGAGATAAATCTCACCAGCTCAACTTTTCTTTTTCCGTATAAAACCTGGTTACTGGCCGGATTTAGTTTAAAGGAATGTGCTTCATCATAAGCAATATCCATCACACCCGAATTAAGCAACTGGCTAATATACTCAGCCCATTCCTCACTACGCATATCTCGCCCTACCCCAAATGTTGGCAGTTGATCGTAACCGTATTGTAAAATATTTTTATTCTTACTTCCCCGCAAAATATCGATCAGCATACCCATTGCTACTTTTTCTTTCGTGCGGGCAATGCCTGAAAGTGCTTTTTGGGCTATAACTGTGGCATCAAATCGCGATCTTGGATTTCGGCAGACATCACAATTCCCACAATCCTGCTCCACCGCTTCATTGAAATAACTTAACAAAATTCTTCTCCGGCAAATATCCGCTTCCGCATATTGTTTCATCCGGTTCAGCTTGGCATTCAATAATTCTTTTTGTTCTTCCGATTGATCAGAATTGGCTATCATTTCCTGACGGGTAATGATATCCATATAACTGTAAAACAAAACCGTATCAGAAGGAGATCCGTCACGTCCTGCGCGACCAATTTCCTGGTAAAAACTTTCTACGTTAGAAGGTAAATTGTAATGAATAACCCAGCGAACATTGGATTTATCTATACCCATACCAAAAGCAACCGTGGCCACAATAACCTGAATATCATCCCTCAAAAATTGCTCCTGAACTTTTGAGCGCTTTTCAGAAGGTAATCCGGCATGATAAAATTCAGCCTCAAATCCAGCTTTTTGCAAACTTGCTGCAACTGTTTCTGTTCCTTTCCGGCTCAGACAATAAATGATTCCAGCCTGGCCATTATGTTTTTTTAAGAAAGTTTGAATTTGTTGAATCCGGCCTCTTCCGGGTAATACATTCAAACTTAAATTCGGTCTGTCAAAACTTGCTATAAAAGTTTGCGCCTCTTCAATTCCAATCTGTTTTAAAATATCACGGCGCGTAACACGGTCCGCAGTTGCTGTCAATGCAATCACCGGAACTTCCGGAAAATATTTTTTCAACGCACTTAGCTGACGATATTCCGGACGAAAATCATGTCCCCAGGAAGAAATACAGTGCGATTCGTCAATGGCAAAAAGCGAAACATTCCATTCCCTTAAAAACTCAAAAGTATTTCCTGAAAAAAGTCGCTCAGGCGCTATGTAAAGTAATTTTAATTCACCGATTTTGGCCTGCCACATGACTTGATCCTGTTCAGCTCCGGAAAGTGAAGAATTTAAAAAAGCCGCATTGACACCATTCACCCGAAGTGCTTCAACCTGATCTTTCATCAAGGCAATCAACGGAGAAATTACAACCGTCAGGCCTTCACGCATGATGGCAGGAATTTGAAAACAAACCGATTTTCCACCACCCGTCGGCATTAATACCAGACAATCATTTCCAGCCATTACGGTATCAATAATTTCTGCCTGCTGTGGCCGGAAAGAATCGTAACCAAAATATTGTTTTAAAGCCTGTTCCTTATTTATAGACATGATGAAGTGGTTTTCGAAGCGGTAAGCCAATAAAATTTGATCTCAGAAATAAATTCCGTTGTCAAATCATGAATGCATTTTATTATAAAACGAAAATATCCGCAAAAGTAACGATTCAAAACTGATACATGACCTGCGCTTTCAATTCACTTCGTTTTTTCCCTTGAATCTCATTAAGTCCTGAACTGATTTCATCCAGTTTTGAGTAATGCGTCCGCGACCATCGGAGCCAGAGTCTCATCTTTTGCGTCAAAGGATAACGAAGCATCAAATAATGCCTAATACCCTGATCGTAATAAGCGGGAAGTGAAAAAGCGTACAACATATCTTTTTCATAAACATATTGTCGACTATCATAATCGTCGGTTTTAAAAAAGGCGATCCGTCCACTCAATTCCAATTTGGAAAGTCGGTAAGTGATATCCTGAACAATGGTAAATCCCGATGATTTTGACTTTCCCTCATACCAGAAATCTCCGCCCTGCAAACGCGTACGAACTGAAAATCGAAGCGGAACTTCATATTCAAAATTAATCATCGCTGTCCGGCGCGTTGTTTCCAATACCTGCGGAATTGGAAATTTAGAACCCGGTTCGTTATGCGCTTTATGTTTTTCATGAAATACTGCGTACATATTCAGTTTCTTATTTGGTTTCCAAAGCGCGTGAAGAAAATAATCCTGACCGTCAGATGGTGCATTAATCTGGTATTTCAACCAGGGAAAATGAAAACGATCATAAAATCCGCTGAACTGCCAACGCCGGTTTGGGGAATACCGAAGCCCCCAATAAGTACCGGTTTCGTTGATTGGCCTTGTTGCTTCGCTTATTGAGCCGCCGTACAATGAATGAAAATTCCGGTCATAATGACGAAGTAATAATGTAAAATCAATTGTTCTTCCCAAACCCGCAATCAAACCTCCTACGCCACCCCATCCGCCACTTTTAGATCTTGCACCTTCACCAAAAAAATGCATATTCTGCCAACGATAATCGCCATGAATTCCAATGACCGTATTTTGATTTCCCTGGAATTCAAACTTGTTATAGAGTTCGTCTTTCTTGTGTAATGTTGCGCTGTAAAATGTATTTAAAACCGTAATTCCAATCTGGCCGCGTTGTGAAAACAATTTATACAGCGCATGAAAACCTACGTTTTGTTCACCAATAGTTCCTTGATTTTCGCGTTCCGTTTTTGTCCGGTGATAACCTGAAATTTGTAAAGTTGAAACCGTTAATTCATCCTGAACAACCGCATTACTTTCCAGATTTCCGTCACGTCTTGTGTAAGAATAAAACAGCGTAACATCCATTTGTTTTTTAACTGAATAAGTAGCGGCGGCACCACGAAAAAAGCCAGATTCCAAAACAGAAGTAAATGGTCGCAAACCAAGTGTACTTCGATAAGTTGTTCGGATAACTTCCGATCCCTTCCCTAACGAAAATCCGCCAGACATGACCAAACCCTGTCCGGCCTGCATTTGATAATCACCTATAATGAGATTTTTAAGTTTTCCACGATTCATGATCTGTGCATGAAAGGAGGTGAAATCAGCTCCGAAAATCTGTTTTTTGGGCTGCCAGCTTAAAACTTCTCCGGCATCATTTTCCATGACAAAACCGAAACTATATGAACCAGCCCGGGCATAACGATACCGGATATTTCCATACAAAGGTTTCCCCTGGTAACGTGTGGTAGAACGACTTGAAGTGTCAATTGAAGTAAATCCTTTTTGTGTTTCCAGCACGCGACCGGATCTTAGCAATAAAAAATGCTGCGAAGGATTTCGTAAAGATTCTTTAAAAGGCAACGCTTTCGGTCTCACAATTACAAAAGGAATTAATTTCCGGATCGTAATTATATCAAAATCAGGTATGGCCTGTAATTCGTAAAGGGATAAAAATGGTCCAAGTTTTTCACGATAATCAAAAAACGATTTTATCTGAGTTTCTGAAAGAATTAATGTCGCCGTCAATTCATCCGTAGTCACAGTATTCAGATCCAGCGGATTTGTATATAATTGAAACAACAATTCATACAAACCTTCATTACTATTTTCTTCCGTAGCAATCGGGCTCAGATCCTGGATAAACTGGTTAATATCGATTTCCGGTCGCGGCGGTTCCTGGGCAAAAAGATTTTTAACAAAAATAAATATGCAAAAAAGTGTTAAAACACCTAACCGAAAAATCGCACATGAATGCTGGTATGCTGGCTTCATGTGCGATTTTTCTTTATTCTTCGTCATCCTTTACGGATTTGTGTTACGAGGTTAAAAAGCCTTCAAACTTAAATCAAGACTTTGTATCTGGTGTGTCAATGCGCCGCTTGAAATGGAATTCACTCCGGTCTCAGCTACGGCGCGTAATGTTTTTTCAGTAATATTTCCGGAAGCTTCGGTCTCAAAGCGACCATTAATGCGTTTTACCGCTTCACGCATATTTTCCAGTGAAAAATTGTCAAGCATAATAATATCAACCTGTCCGACACGCAAAACTTCATCTACCTCAGCCAGACTGCGCGTTTCAATTTCAATTCTTAAATCCTTTCCAGTGGCTTTCAGATAATTTCTTGCGTTGGTAATGGCTGCTTCAATTCCGCCGGCATAATCCACATGATTATCTTTAAGCATAATCATATCATAAAGACCCATTCTGTGATTAACTGCACCTCCGATTTTGGTCGCCATTTTTTCAAACAAACGAAAATTAGGCGTTGTTTTCCGCGTGTCGAGCAATTTTACAGGAAGGTCACCAATAATATCAACCATTTCCCGGGCATAAGTAGCAATGCCACTCATACGCTGCATAATGTTCAGCAACAGTCTTTCAGCTTTCAGAATCAGCTGCGCACTTGCTTCAATCACCATCACAATATCTCCAACTTTGATACGCGTTCCGTCATGAATAAAAACTTCAACTTTGGCTTGTGGGTGATTGTATAACGTTGCCGTTTCTTCCAAAATAACAAGTGCTACTTCAACACCTGCCAGAATTCCATCTTGTTTTACCAGCAAACGGGCCTTTTTCATAGCAGTTGCAGGTACACTGGATAGAGAGGAATGATCTCCGTCGCCGATATCTTCCTGTAATGCCAGGTGAATTAAATCGCGTAATATAAGAGGGTTGGTTTCCATTTTTTGAGATCGTTGTATTGGATAATTTCTTAGTCGAACAATGAAAAATAACGATTTCATTGTAAAATCACAGCAATAACCCAATACTTAATGAATACGTTTTTTTTATATTGAAGTCACAAAAATCAGAAAGTTTGATTCCGGTAAGCCATATTGTAACGGATCGCAAAAGAGAAAATTTTAGATTTCTCAGCTACATTTACATCTTGTGATTTTATGTTTCTGAACAAACAACGCGCATCCAGAAAGAAATTGTGTGCCAGCGAATAGCTCAAACGCAAATCTGTAAAGGAAGTTTTCGCCAGCACACCTTGTCCGATTTTATGTCCAAGATTATTATTTCCAGGAATTACTGCTGTTCTCGTATCATAATCGAGAAGTGGATTACTACCATAATTAGCGCCTGATCCTGTTGGATCTTTTCCTTGTTTTGCCAGCATCTGAGTACCGTAAATCGAAAGTCGGGGCGTCACTTTATATCTCACAATTCCCAATAATTCTTTAAAATTCGCTCCTAACGGATGTGCCAGTGATTGATTGTAGTGAACGTAATTCCGGCCGCCGTCTTTATGTGAATAGGTATAAGGCCGCACAATATTTAATTCCGTTTGTAAATCCAGATTAGGAATTCCGAAAGCATCGATATATTTCCCGCCCAACTGAAAACTGTATTTATTGGTCCATGATCCGTCACCGTTAAACATGTGTTTTGTCAAAAACTCATCTAAAACAAACTGACTGTAAATAGATCCTTTTTTCCCAACCAGCCATCTGAAATCAAAACCCAATAAGGCATTATCCTGGCTTCCGATATACGATTCGATATATCGGTAAAATATAATCGGGTTCAGATAATTGATATCAAAACCTCCGCTGGTCGAATCCCGGCTGAAAACCTCTGCTTCGAAAACACCTATATTGATACGGTCAGTAACGTTGACACTTAAATGATGTATTGCTGAAAACTTTTTATCCCGCAAAAGACCCTTGCTGGCGCCTTCCTGATTATTGATCATGCTTGACCACAAATTGGTATAGTGAAAACGACCCAGCTGCGTATCAACCCTCAGAAATAAATAAGGACTACTGTTATCTGAGAGTAATAATGAACGGTAACCGCTGCCAAAAACATTGACATCATGACCAAACTTAACATTGATTGCCTTCAAAGGTTTGAAAGTGATATATCCTCTCCCCGAAAAAAAGTCAACGCCTTTGTCGTTCTGGATTTTCTTTGCCAATCCTTCACCAGGAAAATTATATGCCTTGGTATAATCCATAACGTATTTTGGAAATACGCCCTGATTATCACTCACATAAGTATAAAAACCCAGCTTTTCATTGATCATGCCACGGATTTCGACACCGCGACTTGTCAGCCAAAGCGGAGAATTAACATTGTTGTCGCTTCCTATAAAATTGTTGGTAGTAAAATTTAAATGCAGATCGAAGTCTTTATCGTGATAACTGTAAAAATCGGCCGGGTGCTGCCAGAATCTTCTTTGCCCGTTACTTTTCCTTCCCTTAAAAAGTCCGAATTTATTTCCGGGATCCAGTCGGGAAAGTTTTGATGACCGGGCCGAATCTGTTGAAACAAAACCCTTTGTCCACTCCCAGCTATCTTCCCTCAAATAGTCGATTGTTTGCCAATCCCGCTCTGTAAGCGATACATTTCCCTCTTTTAGTATAGAATCCGTCAATTCAACGATTGCCTTTCTCTCAAATGGTTTTACATTTGAATGAAATCCTTCGGAGAATTTTCCCCGCTTGATTTCCAGCCGATCAATTAAGTGATAATAGTCATCATTTATAGGAGCAAAGGAACTCTGGGAAAAAACGGATGATGAAGTAATTAATATAAAAAAAACACATAAGAAGAACTTGTCGAAGCGTTGGTTCATAGATAAATATTTCTATTATGCGGGTAAAATCGGCATTAGTGCAACTAATTTGAACGAAAGTGTCAAATTTCGTCAATCATATTGTAATATCTTGTATCCAATAGGTTAAAATAAGATCAAAGTTATGTTTTTACTATCCCAGAAGCCTTCCATTGTTGATCATTTCATTGCTGAGCTGCGCGATTCTGACGTCCAGAAAGATCGAATGAGATTTCGCCGTAATATTGAACGTGTTGGCGAACTGCTTGCATACGAAATTTCAAAATCATTGATTTATCGCTCAACTTCAGTAGAAACACCTTTGGGAAAAGCACCTTCAAGATCATTACTTCAAACTGTTGTACTAGCCCCGATTTTACGGGCCGGACTTCCTTTACATCAGGGGTTTCTTAATATGTTTGACAAAGCAGATAACGCCTTTGTGGGCGCATACCGCGGACATAACCTTAAAGATGATGAATTTGAAGTAGAAATGGACTATATCACCAGTCCCGACCTGAGTGGCAAAACGCTGATTTTAATTGATCCTATGTTGGCCACGGGACGTTCGCTCGAAAAAGTTTATCATGCACTTTTACGTTTTGGAATTCCTGCTCAAACACATATTGCATCTGTCATCGCAAGTCCGGAAGGTGTTGATTTTCTTCAAAAACGCGTTCCGCAATGCAGATTATGGGTTGGCGCTTTGGATGAACGTTTAAACGAACAATACTACATTGTACCCGGACTTGGAGACGCCGGGGATTTGGCTTTTGGATCAAAATAAACTTTATAGATATTCAAACTTTGATTAAAATATTTATCCGTACTACGCCGAAATCGTAGTACGGATTTTTTTCAGTTCAATAATTCGTCAAAAGTTATAGATACATAGTACATCGCTCCGACGGAAGGATTAGCCCAACCCGTGGTATAAAGTTTTCCTGTCAAATTTGTACCGCCGATTTTAATAATTGATTTAATAGAAGAAACCTTTCTGCTGATTTGTGCATCCAGCGTTGAATATGCCGGAATAACCGTTTTTTGTTGAATATTAGCTGCGATGCTCGCCACAGTTGCCTGCCAAACCATATTAGACTGATGCCGGAAAGTAACGCCAAAACCCCAGCCAGTCCGGTTAATATCACGATTTGAAAAACCCAGGTTGAAACGATATTTTGGGGAATTGAAAAAAGTGACAAATGACGGATCGTTTTTCAACAGCTCTGCATTATTGTTAAGCATATTCTGGGTGAGGTTTCCATTGAAAGTATACCCTTTTCCCAAAACATAATCAAGCCCAACGCCCCAGCCCGAATTTTTTACTGTTTGCGTCGCATTAACCGGCATACTATAAGCATTTCTTTTTGTTGGATCCAGAAGATCTGTAAGCGGACCGTTAGGATCTTTGCGTTGTAAAAGAACCGTAATTCCGTCAAAGGTTAAAAAACGGTTGTAGTAATAAAATGCATCGATATATAATTTATTTCCAATAACTCCCTTATATCCAATCTCATATGTTTGCACACGTTCAGGCTGCCATTCCCGGAATTTGTACGGCTTCAAAGTTCCATCCTGTATGTTGCCAGATGTTATTGCCGTTTGTTCATAAACAGCATTACCCACCATATTATATTTTTCACGGAACAAAGGAAGTCCGCCAACCAGCCTTACACTTGGCGTCAACAGATTAATATATTGATTTTGAGTAGTGGGAATCCTGAAACCGCGTTGAAAAGATGCACGGAAATTATGATTTTTGGCAACAGTATAAACTCCCGAAATACGTGGACTGAACTGCCCTTTGAAGTTCATATTTTTATCATATCTTACGGAAGCGGTCAGTTTAAAAACGTCGTTAAAATTTTTGGATGCCTGAGTGTAAGCGCCGTATTCCCGGATATTAAATTCTTTTCCTGTCGGCGTTCCGTCCTGGGTTTCAAATAATGTTCCGCCTGAATTAAGATCATAAATCCGGTAGTTTGCACCCGCAATTAATTCTATAACTTTCGGATCGACCAGCTTGGTGAAATTGTACATTCCTTCGGCGTGGTATAAATTCGATTTATCCAGGAATTTTGCTCCGTTTGGAATCGGTTTTGTTTTAATATCAGAAACTGTTGATGCAAACTGCGTACCGCCAGGTAAAAATTGCTGATTGGCTGTGGCAATTCCCGGAGCCAATGCGGTTGTAAGCCATTGCGTACTATTAGCACCTGCATAAGCATTTGCCGCCGTGGAAGCTGCCTGAATAGCCTGTTGCTGGGATAATCCTCCGGCAAGTCCGGCCTGATAAGCCTGTAATAACGCGCCGCCATATTGTGTCAAGGCAGTATTTAAAAAAGAAGGAAGGCCAACACCCAAAGCGGTTTGCAGATAACTCTGACTCACCAGACTTCCCAAAACACCCATCGCATATGCGTCTCCGGAATTCTCTCTTGTCATATAAGCACGCACGAAAAAGTTACTCCCTTTAACTTCTGCCTTGTACTGACCAATAGAAAAATTTTGAATATTATACCGGTCGGCACCCGTGTACACTGCCGAACCTTTACCCCAGTTTGCCTGCAAGATTGCTTCAACATTATCATTCAAACGATAGTGAAGTGAAGCATTCAGTTTTAAACTTTTAGCGGGATAATTGGTTAATGAATTTTCCGCATATCCGGGTGCATTCAAATAATATTGAGGCACAACTTTACTAAAAATTGAACGCGCAATATCAAGTTGCTGAAGCGGCGTTTGTCCTCCCAATAATTGAGGCAATGTCAAATTACCGGCTTGTGCAATTTGAGTTGAATAAATTGCGCCTAATGCTGCGGATGTTCCGTTAGCTCCTGTTCCAGGAATTCCGTTACCATAAAGTACATTATACACATTCACGCCAACATCACCCAACCGGTTAACTCCATCATAATAAGGATTGTTTTGGACATTGTTATTATTGTTTTCCAACGTTGTTCCAATCAAACTCTGATCGCGATAATCCGTTGCCTGCCAATCTTTTGCTGTCAGATATGACGCATTTACCTTGAAGGCCAAACGATTATTAAACGCTTTGGCGTAACGGATACCAACATCATAAAATGGCGTATTTGTTTTTGTTCGGTTTGAGGCGCTCATTACACCTGATTTCCCGTAAGCGCTCAGTCCCTGGTATGTGAATGGAGATTTACTGTTCATCAAAATAATTCCGTTGATCGCATTTGGCCCATACAATGCAGAAGCGGCTCCCGGCAAAATCTCGACACTTTCAACATCAAGCTCAGGGATACCGGCCACATTACCTACCGGAAAATTTAAGCCCGGTGCCTGATTGTCCATACCGTCAATTAACTGAACCACACGGGTATTTCCATTGGCTCCGAATCCACGCGTACTTACTGATTTAAATGTCAGCGACTGCGTGCTCATTTCAACACCTTTCAAATTTTGCAGCGCGTCATAAAAAGAAGCTTGTGGAGTTTCCCGGATTGTGCGGATATCAATTTTTTCTATCGAAACCGGCGAACGCATTACACTTTCTTCTACTCTGGAAGCTGAGACGACAAGTTCTTTTCCTAAAATTGCCTGTTCCACAAGCTTAACCTCGATGTTGGAAATGCCTCCGGTTATATTGATTTCCTGGCTTTCAAAGCCTACCGAAGAAACTATTAAAGCAAAGGGCGGAACCGAATTTGTTACCAGATTAAACTTACCGTCTGCATCCGTAATGGTGCCAATAATTTTACCTTTCACCTGAATGCTTACACCAATTAAAGGTTCGTTGGTTGAACCTTCCACCACTTTTCCGCTAATATTCGTTTGCGAAAAAGCAAACCTGCTAAAAAGCAGAAATATCATGGCCAGACATGATATCCTTTTGGTAAAAATTAAATTCATAATCTTAATGGGTTATAGTTTGTCTTGAAGCAATTTAAGCCAATTAAGCAATATGTTAGTATTTTTATTCTATTTTTTCTTTATATTATTAATTATTTAAAATTTATTATTCGAATTAAGAATAAATGGGAATCAGACATTTAATTTTTTGTTATTTACCGATAATCATCGTTACCGATTGGTAAAATATCCGTTAAGAAAAGACGAAAATTGGCAACATCAATTGTTTATCCTTAGCTTTACCGCATCTAATACGCTATAAATAACTTTACACTTCTACAATGCAAAATACATTTGTGATCATCATGGCGGGAGGAGTTGGTACACGTTTCTGGCCATTCAGCCGTACCGATTTTCCGAAACAATTTCATGATGTACTGGGAACCGGAAAAACACTTTTGCAGCAAACAGTTGAACGTTTTGATGGCGTTTGTCCGCCGGAAAATATTTATATAGTAAGCAGCCAGGAATATAAAAACATTATAAAAGAGCAAATTCCAATGTTGTCGGACGACCAGATTCTTCTGGAACCGCATAGGAGAAATACTGCTCCTTGTATTGCATATGCATGCTACAAAATCGCTTCACAAAATCCTGATGCAAATATTGTTGTGGCACCTGCCGACCACATTATTTTAAAGGAAGAAATATTTAAGGATACGATTAAAATTGCACTTGGTGCCACCAGAAACGAGGATATCCTGATAACGCTGGGTATCCAACCGACAAGACCTGACACAGGCTATGGATATATCCAGTATATTCCTGATAAGTTGACTGTTAAAAAAGTAAAATCTTTTACAGAAAAGCCGCATCTTGAATTAGCTGAGCAGTTTCTAGACAGCGGAGATTTTGTTTGGAATGCAGGTATTTTTGTATGGAATGCGCGTGCATTTAAACGTGCATTGAAAACGTATCAGCCTGATATTGCAGAAATTTTTGAAAGCGGTGAAACGCATTATTACCACGAAACGGAAGAATCTTTTATCAGCAAGGCCTACTCTCATTGCGGAAGTATTTCCATTGATAATGGTATCATGGAGAAAGCTGATAATGTGCACGTTGTATTAAGCAGTTTTGGCTGGTCGGATCTTGGTACATGGAAATCATTATATGAAGTTTCCCAAAAAGATGAATTCCAAAACGTTACAGAAGGAACGCTTATTCTTCATAACACAACGGATTGTATCATAAAAACGCCTCAGGAAAAACTGGTTGTAATTAACGGTCTGGATGGATACATCGTCGCAGAATACGACGGCGTATTACTAATCTGCAAAAAAGACGAAGAACAAAAAGTAAAAGAATTTGTAGCCCAAGCCAAGGAGCTACATACAAAATACGTTTAAACGCAGAGTAAAAAGAGTTAAGCGCTGAGTTCGCTGTTCATTTATTATAAACCGGAACACAAGCTTAACTCCTCTTATCAAACTTAAAAAAACTCCCAAAACTCCGCGCAAAACACCCTTACCTCTGCGTTTAACCTTACCGATTTATTTCGAAGAAGCGGACGTCTGCTTTTACTTTTTCCAATATTTTCTGTGACCGTTCCGGTCTGGCATCTGTAATAAAAACCTGGCCTAAAAACCATCATCAATTAACTCGATTAGTTTGTTTATTCTTCTGTCGTCCAGTTTGTCAAAAATATCATCCAATTCGTAGCCCAAGCCAAAGAGCTACATACAAAATACGTTTAAACGCTGAGTAAAGGGAGTTAAGCGCTGAGTTCGCTGTTCATTTATTATAAACCGGAACACAAGCTTAACTCCTTTTATCAAACTTAAAAAAACTCCCAAAACCCCGCGCAAAACACCCTTACCTCTGCGTTTAACCTTACCGATTTATTTCGAAGAAGCGGACGTCTGCTTTTACTTTTTCCAATATTTTTTGTGACCGTTCGGGTCTTGCATCGGTTATAAAAACCTGCCCTAAAAAACCATCATCAATTAACTCTATTAGTTTATTTATTCTTCTATCATCCAGTTTGTCAAAAATATCATCCAGCAAAAGAATTGGTGTTTTTTCTTTTTCAATTTTCAACAATTCAAACTGTGCAAGTTTTAGTGCGATAACAAAAGATTTTTGCTGTCCCTGGGAGCCGAATTTTTTTAAGGTTATGCTATCTATCTCAAAAACGTATTCGTCCTTATGCACGCCTTTTCCCGTCCGCTGCGCGTGAAGATCTCTTGAACGGTTTTTCCTGAATTCCTGGGCAAAATCTTCGGATGCCACTTCACTTTCATAAGACACATCAACTTGTTCCTTTCCACTGCTCAAAAATTCGTAATATTTTCTAAACAAGGGAAGAAATCTGTCCATGAACGAACGTCGGTGCTGGTAGATTCTTATTGCAAGAATTATCAGTGGCTCATTGTAAGTATCCAGCAGATCTTCATCCAGATAATTTCGTTCTGCGAAAAGTTTGAGCAAGCCGTTTCGCTGGGTTAATATTTTATTGTATTGTAAAAAATCATTCAAATATTCCGGAGTTGCCTGGGCAAGTACGCCATCAAAAAATCTTCGGCGCTCTTCACTGCCATCACGGATCAGATCGGTGTCATTTGGCGCGATCAAAACCAGAGGGAAAAGTCCGATGTGATCGCTTAACCGATCGTAATTTTTCTTGTCGGCCATGAAAATTTTTCGTTGACCGCGTTGAAAACTGCAAGTAATCTGAATATTTTTTTCAGATTCATTAAAAATTCCGTCCAGTATAAAAAAATCCTGTCCATGACGGATGCCCAATGCATCCTGGTTATGAAAGGCACTTTTTGTGAGCGTCAGGAAGTAAATCGCGTCCAAAAGGTTCGTTTTCCCACTTCCATTTTCTCCGACAAGACAATTTACACGCTCTCCAAACGTAAAACCTCTCTCTTCATAGCTCTTAAAGTACGTAAGATGGAGCTTTTCTAACCACATGAACTTCTTTGTTATATAGTTTATGCTTATTTTCGCAAATCATTTGCGTCGTCTACCGGCAAAAACAGATCTTGTTCAAACCACTAACTTTAAGACAAAGTTCTGTCTTTATAAACGAGAACCAAATACATGGCCACCGTTACTGAAAAAAAGAAAGCATCAGCTCCCAAATTACAGCATTCGAAAGAACGCTATATGTTCTGGTTCGAGAACATGTTATTACAACGCCGGTTTGAAGAAAAAGCTGGCCAGCTTTACGGACAGCAGAAAATCCGTGGTTTTTGTCACCTTTATATCGGTCAGGAAGCATGTTCTTCAGGAGCTGCCACTGCGCTGGAAAAAGGAGATAAATACATAACTGCTTACCGCGACCACGGTATTCCATTGGCTTTGGGAACAGATCCAAAAGCGATTATGGCTGAACTTTACGGAAAGAAAACTGGAACGACCAAAGGAAAAGGTGGTTCTATGCACATTTTCGATAAAGAGAATGGCTTTGTTGGAGGACATGGTATCGTTGGCGCACAAATTCCTTTAGGAGCAGGTATTGCCTTTGCTGAAAAGTATAACAAAACAGGTAAACTTTGTATCTGTTACTTTGGTGACGGAGCGATTCGCCAGGGTGCATTCCACGAAGCGCTGAACATGGCGATGAACTGGAAACTGCCTGTTATTTTCGTTGTTGAAAACAATGGTTACGCGATGGGAACTTCGGTTGCGCGTTCATCCAATGTTACCGAATTGTACACATTAGGAGAAGCTTACGATATTCCTTCGGAACCAGTTGACGGAATGAGCGTGGAAGCGATTCACGAAGCAGTTTCTCGCGCAGCTGAACGTGCACGTAAAGGTGACGGACCAACTTTCCTTGAATTCCGTACTTATCGTTATCGTGGACACTCAATGTCTGATCCTCAAAAATACCGTTCAAAAGAAGAGGTTGAGGAATACAAACACCGTGACCCGATCGAGCAGATCAGAGCTGTAATTTTGGATAATAATCTTGCAACAGCAGAAGATCTTGAAGCGATTGACAAAAAGGTAAAAGAAATCGTTGCTGAATCTGTTCAGTTTGCTGAAGACTCCGATTTCCCGGATCCATCAGAAGCATATACAGATGTTTACGCAGAGAACGATTATCCGTTTATCATGGACTAAGTCCTGATTATAAATTTATTAAGAAAAACCCGTCGAAATGATCCGGCGGGTTTTTTGAGTAATTTCGACTTTTAGTTAACAAAAAAGATCGTAATATTGATTTTGCCCGTATATAGTGTGATTAATACTTAAAATTGTATGCCCTTAGATCAAGAATTTGAGCACGAAGAAGAAGAAGGAGATGGCCAGGAGATGTCTTTTATTGGACACCTTGAAGAATTAAGATGGCACGTTATCCGTGCAATTGGATCAATATTGGTTTTTGCTATTTTAGCTTTTATCTACATTCAGGAAATTTATCATTACGTAATTATTGCTCCATCCAAACCGGAATTTTGGACATACCAAATGTCATGTAAACTTTCGGAACTGGTTGGTTACGACGATTTATGTATCAGAGCGCTTAACTTCCAGCTTCAGGCAATCGGAATGGGAGATAACTTTACAATGAGTATGACCTCATCAGTCATTGCTGGGTTAATCTTTGCATTTCCATATGCTTTTTGGGAAATATGGCGTTTTATCAAACCTGGACTAAAAGCTTCAGAGAGAAGGTCCGCCCGTGGTGCTGTTTTTTATGTAACCTTTCTTTTCTTTTCAGGAGTTTTCTTTGGTTATTATATTGTTACACCATTGGCTATTAACTTTTTAGCAAACTTTACATTAGATCCTGCTATTATTAATCAATTTAGTATAACCTCATACATTTCATTAGTTGCTACGCTGACCTTGGCCTGCGGAATCGCGTTTCAGCTTCCAATCGTCGTTTATGTACTTTCCAGAGTAGGTATATTGACACCAACTTTTATGCGTGAATATCGTAAACATGCTTTTATTGTAATTCTGATTGTGGCGGCTATTATTACGCCATCACCTGATATTTACAGCCAGATTCTGGTAGCAATTCCTTTACTTTTGCTTTATGAAATCAGTATTCTGGTTTCTTTGAAAGTGGCAAGAGAAAAATTACGCGAAGAAAAAGCATTGCAAGGACCGTTATAAAAATCCAAAGTAATTAATAAAAAGAAGAAATATTAAAATTTCATACAGACCTCGGCCAATCGGTCGAGGTCTTCTTTTTCGTGGATCGCGCTGATTACTATTCTTGTAATGGGCGGATCTGTGGGATTTGGATAAGAAAAACAGGAAGCCATAATTCCATTTTCTTCCAGAAAATCAAAAAGTTTGCTGTTCAAACTGCAAAAAACCGGATAGTTTGGGATGCTAACAAAAAGATTGGTTTGAGCTAGATTGCCCGAAATGTACCTGACGTTATCAAGTAATTTCTGATGAACAACCGGATAGGTATTTGATTCCAACAGTTTTTTAAAAGCATAAATGTAAGCCGGCGCAGCAGGAGAAGCACCCGCAAAAAATGGACTTTTGCGGATGGAATCAATGATATTATGATTTCCCAAAATTACACCGCCAGGAATTCCAAGTGCTTTATTTAAGGAAGAACTAACGATGAGTTTAACCTGCTGAATCGAAGATAATTCTTTAAAAACTCCACTCCCATTTTGGCCCAAAACACCAAATCCATGAGAATCATCGACGATAAGATATATTTCCCGATAAAAAGGAAGTGTTTTAAAAATCGAAAAATCAAACTTTTCAACAAAAGGAGAACCTACGGAATCTGAACAAATAATATGAACACAATCCGCGCCGCTTTCCTGAATTGCTAAAATGGTATCCTTCGCCCACTCTTCCCAATCCGAATTTGCAGAAACATATTCCGCACCCCATAACGCGGGATGAACCCTTGGCGCGTAGTGATAATGGATATTGGATGTGTGGGAATTTTTGTTTTGTAAATCCGTAGCAATAATCTGTGGCAATTCTTTCATTAAAAGCTGCCCTGCCCACATGCCTGATGAGGTCGTTAGCGCCGCAGGAGCACCGGAAAACTTTGCCAGAGCAGTTTCAGCTTCTTCGTAAACTTCCAGCCTCAGACTGTTATTTCTGGAACTGCCAAAATGCGTACCGTAATTTGAAATTCCTTCTTTTAGATAAGTCAGAAACCCATCGTGATGGCCCATTCCAAGATAATCTGTCCCGCTGAAATAAAGATATTCCTTATCATTATTTAGTAAAACCTTTCGGCCGGGAAGATGACTTGTGGGATAAATTTTCATTTCAATACAGCGCCAGTTCCATTTTCGGAAGCGTAAATTACCTTTCCAAAATCAAAAGTTACGCCCGTGGCCGGATCATTTTTGATTAGTAAAGAACCATCCATATCCACATAATCCAGTAGCGGAAGCAAATGGCCAATAGCAGAAATTCCAACGCTGGATTCCGTCATACAACCAACCATTGTGGTCATATTAAGATCTTTGGCTTCCTTGATCATTCGCCGGGCAGAAGTTAGTCCGCCACATTTGGTGAGCTTGATATTCACCCCATGAAAAAGTCCGTAACATTTCAACACATCGCTTTCCAGAATACAGCTTTCATCAGCGATTACAGGCAATGCACTCCCCGAAAAAACTTTTTTCATTCCTTCAATATCATCCGCCGGCAAAGGTTGTTCAATAAATTCAACCCCAAGGTTTTTTAATTCCCCGGAAAATTTAATCGTTTGTTCAGCGGACCATGCACAATTTGCATCCACACGAAAAGCAGCCGTTGTATGTGAGCGTAACTCTCTGACAATCCTGAGATCGTCATCAGTACCTAATTTTATTTTATAAATCGGCCAGGGAAGTTCCTGCATTTTTGATACCATTTTTTCAACAGTATCAATACCAATCGTGAAGTTTGTCAACGGATTTCGATCAATAGACAAATCCCAGGTTTCATACAATTTCTGTCCTTTTTTCTTGGCAAATAAATCATGAGCAGCTTCATCCAGCGCACATTGTGCAAAGGAATTGTCTTTCAGATATGGATTTACTTTTGCCCATAATTCTTCCGGAGAAGTTAGCTTGTCTTCTTCAATAAGTGGACGGATACTTTCCAGAGAAGTTATCATTTTCTCAATCGTAGCGCCGTAATAAGGATTGGAAGTCGCTTCACCAAAACCGCTTAAATTTCCATTTTTCAGCTCGACGATTAATGTCTGCTGCATATCGCGGGAATCGTGCGCAATGGTGAAAGTGTGTTTTAATTCAAGATCGAAGGAGTGAAATATCAGCTGCATGGTGGTTGTGCGTATTGAGGTAAAAAGGAAATAATTTAATTTCTCATATCCAATCCCCACGATAATTTACTTCGTAAGGTATCAAGAAAACTGTCGTCGCGCATTTTTATCAAACGAGCTGTAAAATCTGCCTTACTAACCGTTAGCTCAGTTACCTCGTCAACAACCCTTGAACGGGAATCCATGGAAACAAGAAAATTGTTACTGCGACTTTTAACTTCCAGCCTGATCACCGAAGAATCTTCAACAACCAGCGGGCGCACATTTAAATTATGCGGACTTACGGGCGTAATGATAAAATTTTGAGAATGCGGAACAAGAACCGGACCGCCACAGCTTAGTGAGTACCCAGTCGAACCCGTTGGCGTAGAAATTATTAATCCATCCGCCCAATAAGAATTCAGGAATTCATCATTCAGATACGTATGAACCGTAATCATGGAAGCGGTATCGGTTTTTGTGATCGTAAAATCATTCAATCCGAAATTTCTTCCTTCAAACAAATCAATATTGGATTCAACTTTTACGAGCGTTCTTTCATCAATTTTGTATTGATTATTTTCAAGCGCCTCAATCATATCAGAAATCCGCTCAGGAGAAACCGTCGCCAGAAATCCCAGACGGCCCACATTGATACCAATAACGGGAATCCGTCTTTTGCCTACATGAGAAATTGTTTCCAGCAAAGTGCCGTCTCCACCCATGCTCACAACCATTCGGGCATTACAAAGTTCGTCAGGGTTTCCATAAACCATATGCGAAAAATGCTGAATGCCTTGTTTATCCAAAAAGGATCGGAACGGCTCGGAAAGCTGCACGTCAATTTTCCGACGCGCTAACTCACTGAACATAGATTCTATGAACGGGCGAGCAGACTCATTAAAGTTGCGTCCGTGAATTGCTATTTTCATGAAAGAAAAAGTATGTGATCCTTTTAGTCCGCAAGATACGGGACAAAATGCCGATTGGCAATGTACTATTCCGAGAATATTATGTAGCTAAATAGCGAAGTAACATATCAAGGCGTTCCTGATCAACACTTTCGATCGGATCGTTGGCATGCGCTTCTTCAATATCGTATCCAAAACGCTCCAAAGTGGCAATAATCGGATTAATATTGGTACGGTTTAATTTCAAAGTCAGCAAAGAAGTATCTGCCGGATGCAGTGATTCACTCGAAGAATAATAACTGCTTAAAACCTTGGTTCCGTTTGATTCAATCAGTCTGCTGATTTCAGATAAAGAATAATCTCTCTCCGCAATTTTCAAAACCAGAACGGCTCCTTTTTCCTGAATTCCAAGCTCACTTACAAAACGCTCAACCAGATCTCTCACCAGAATAGTCCCGGTGACATTTTTATTTTCATTAACAACCGGAACAACATCCAGCGAAAACTGGGTAACAAGTCTCAATAACTCATAAGGATGATTGTCTTCGGCAGCAAAAACATCTTCGTGTTGAATGATTATTCTGGAAAGCGGCTGGGTTGTATCGGATATGTCAAAAAGAATATCTTCCGACACAATCCCCTTATACAAACCTGAATCGGCCACGACAAGCTGCCGGGTACGAAACTCATCCATCCAATCCAATGCCGTACCTACCGTATCGGTAAGTTTCAGTATTGGTATCATGGGATTAATTAACGTTGCAGCTAGCATAACTGAAAGAGTGTTTTTATCGAATCTATAAAAAAATCAAATACCTGTCAACTTTCGTATAAAAGAATATTCTGTAAAATAAAAAAGAGCCGTTAAAGGCTCTTTAAAAAATGACTATTCCACCGGAACTGATGCATGTTTTTCTAAAAAGCTTTCTACTATAACGTTAAATTTGTCAGGATGTTCCATCATTGGTGCATGACAACACTTATCTATAAAGTGCAATTCCGATCCTGCGATCAAACGGTTAAATTCATAACCTACATGCGGCGGTGTAATGGTATCATTTAAACCCCAGACAAGTAACGTCGGCACTTTAATTTTATGCAGATCTTTTGCCAGATTGTGACGCTGTGCGGATTTGGCAATTCCGACAATACTCATACATTTAGGAATGCTCGAAGTCGTTTCAAAAACTTCGTCAATCAAATCTTTGGTCGCAACTTCCGGATCGTAAAATGTATAAGCAACGCGTTCACGTATATATTCGTAGCTTCCTCTTTTTGGAAAAGAACCGCCCATCGAATTTTCAAAAAGTCCGGAACTACCCGTTAGCACCAGACGTGTAACGTTTTCCTGGTTTTTAAGTGTATATAACAAACCAATATGACCACCCAGAGAATTTCCCAGAACAGTAACATTTGTCAGATTTTTAAAGGCAACAAACTCTTCCAGGAACGACAAAAGTGCGTCTAAACCTGCCTCGCGTGGAGGAAGTTCATAAATAGGGAGCAAAGGAATAATCACACGATAGCGATCCGAAAAGCATTCAATGATGCCATCCCAATTACTCAAAGCACCGAAAAGGCCATGCAACAGCAATAATGTTTCGCCCTTTCCTTCGTCGATAAATTGAAACTTGCCTTCTGCATGTACCGTATATTTCATTCTATTATCAAGGGTTATTTTGTATTCAAAATTTCTTTCAAAACGAAAGAGTTCAATTATTTCTCTTAATAATATACCAAAAAAACAATTGTTCTTTTTCGATGTTACACAAAACTAGTTCTTTTTTTTAGATTGTCCGAAGCTGAAAGACAATTAATATCATTTTATTTTCTTGTAAATATTATATTAATTAATCGTTATTAATACAATTTACATAGAAAGGTCCAATTTGATAGAATAGTTCCCGGAAGCTTATCCTTATTAAATTGATATCAAATTTTGTGGGTAAATTTTACTGCAAATTGTCTTAATTTGTTTGTGACTCACTGAGTAAAAAAAATAAATCTTTGAATGAGGCTGGTTTCAGAAGCAGCAGAGACCCATTTACGGTGATCTCACGTATTATTAAATGTAATAATAAGTAAATTATATTAAAATTAGAAAAACATTAGAACCAGCAAAACATGGATTTAGAGCTTAAGGATAAGGTGATCATTGTAACCGGAGGTGCAAAAGGGATTGGAAAAGGAATTGCCAATGTGCTGGCCTGGGAAGGTGCAATACCTGTTATTATAGGAAGAAACGAAGAAGATAATTTATTAGCCGTTGCGGAAATAGAACAGGAAGGCGGTCGTGCTTTTCAGGTTACAGCAGAATTATCCAAACCAGAAGAGTGTGAAAGAGCTGTTAAATTAATTGAAGATACATTTGGCAGAATTGAGGGCGTTGTCAATAACGCAGGCGTTAATGACGGTGTCGGACTGGAACATGGCAGTTATGAAAAATTCATCCAAAGTCTTCATAGTAATTTAATCCATTATTATCTGATTGTTCACCATGCTTTGCCGGCTTTGAAAAAATCAAAAGGTTCTATTTTAAATATCGGATCAAAAACAGCAGAAACCGGTCAGGGCGGAACTTCGGCTTATGCCGCTGCAAATGGCGGACGCAGTGCACTGACGCGTGAATGGGCGGTGGAATTGTTACCTTATGGTATTCGGGTTAACGCGATTATTGTAGCAGAATGTTATACCCCGTTATATGAAAAATGGATTCAGACGTTACCTAATCCTGAGGAAAAACTTGCTTCGATCGAAAGCAAAATTCCATTGGGACAAAGAATGACGACGGCCGAGGAAATTGCTAACATGACTGCATTTTTGCTTTCTGCGCGTTCAAGCCATACAACGGGACAATTGATTCATGTGGATGGCGGTTATGTCCATTTGGACCGTGCGATTACTGACTAAATTTCAATAGAATCTTTCTGAAATCTGATTATGCGTAAATCTCTTTTATCATTCATTTTTCTGACCGCGTTCATTTTCCCAAGTTTTGCTCAGAAAGAAATCCCGTTATACCCCGGCGCAATACCTAATGCGAAGGAAGCAGCTAATGAAGAAACGAATACAAAAGGTGTGGTCAGAAATGTTTCAAAACCAACACTTTCCGTTTTTCTTCCCCCTGTTGGCCAGAGTAACGGAGCCGCAGTTGTTATTTGTCCGGGCGGGGGTTATGGTGTTTTGGTTATTGACCGTGAAGGTTATGAAGTAGCCCAGGCATTTAATCGACAAGGAATCGCAGCTTTTGTTTTGAAATACCGTTTGCCTAGTGATAAGATCATGAGGGATAAAAGTATTGGACCTTTGCAGGATGCGCAGCAGGCGATAAAAACCGTACGCGAAAGGGCAAAAGAATGGAATGTTGATACGAGTAAAATCGGAATTATGGGATTTTCGGCTGGCGGACATTTAGCTGCAACTGCCGGAACTCATTTTGACAAATCACTTATTGAAAACAAAGAAAAAACAAGTGTGCGACCGAATTTCATGGTTCTGGTTTATCCCGTAATCAGTTTTCTGGAAGCGCCAAGTCACAAAGGTTCACGCAGTAATTTGATCGGGTCATCGGCAACCGACGATCAGATAAAATATTTTTCAAATGAATTCCAGGTTAACCAATCAACGCCGCCTGCATTTATTACGCATGCCGGAGACGACACCGTCGTTCCTGTTTCAAACAGCCTTATGTTTTATGAAGCTTTGAATAAATTTAAAAGTCCTTCCGAGCTTCATATTTATTCAAAAGGTGAGCATGGCTATTTGAAAACTCCGCCATTTGACGAGTGGTTTACACGCTGTATCAATTGGATGAAAACAAATCAGTTTATTCCATAATAATCTTTTCAACTTTCGCAGCCCGGAGTATATCAAGTTTTTCAAATTCTGAATTATGGCTGATATATTCCGGGATTGCGTCTTTCAGAATCAATATCATTTCATTATCCTCTCCGGAATCAAGTGCTTTTTCCAGTTTGTTCAAAACGGTGTCAACTTCAAAACTGTGCACAGCTGCTAATTGTGCGATCCTTAATTTTGGATGATGCGTTGGAGTATCAATTTCATCATTTCTCAATCTCTCTTCAATAAGTTTTTCGCCTGCCCGTAAACCGATATAGATAATTTTAATGTCAACATCCGGTTGAAGACCGGATAACCGGATCATTTTTTCTGCCAGTGCTGTCAACGGCACCAGCTCTCCCATATCTAATATAAATATCTCATTTGCATGACCTGTTGCTCCTGCTTCAAGGACTAGCTGGCATGCCTCATTCATGGTAATAAAATAACGTTTTACTTTGGCATGTGTAATTTCAACCGGGCCGCCTTTGGCAATTTGTTTTTTAAAAACCGGAACTACGGATCCCTTTGTCCCCAAAACATTCCCAAATCTTGTCACGATGAATTGTGTAGTATTATTCGTTTTGTTGAGATTTTGTAAAATTATTTCAGCAAATCTTTTTGTTACACCCATCACATTTGAGGGATTCACAGCTTTATCCGTTGATATGAAAATAAATTTTTCTACCCAATAGTCAACAGCCAGATCGGCCAGGACTTTTGTTCCAAAAATATTTGTTTTGATTGCTTCGTAGGCATTCTTTTCCAGGAGAGGCACATGTTTGTTAGCCGCAGCGTGAAAAATGATTTGAGGTTGATTTTTTTGAAATAAAGGTTTCATTCGCTTACGATCCGCAACATCACCGATGAAAGAAACAATTTCAATTCCCGATATACGCAGTTCCCTTATTTCTTCATCCAATTCATATATGGCAGATTCGCACTTATCAATTAAAATGAGTCTTTTAGGTTTAAATAATATAATCTGTTTTACAAGATTTCTCCCAATGGATCCACCTGCTCCGGTAATCAGGATTCTTTTATTTCTTATAAATTCACTGATATTTTTGGTATCCAAAGTAACCGGCTCGCGATCCAAAAGTTCTTCCGGACTGAAATTGATAAGATTCTGGTGATAATGTGACTTTCTAAAATCTTCATTAAACTGAGGTACTTCATGAGAAGAGAAATCTTTCATAGTAACAATAATTAAGCGTGTAATTATGGACTAATGAAGATTTTCAGGAACGTTGTGGGAGACTGTTTTATTCTTACGGGATTTTAGATAAAAAGTAACAAAAAAAGAGCCACACCAAAGTGCAGCTCTCTCAACTATTAAAATTTATATCTTAAAAAATTCCTTCCAGCAAACCAGGAGCCAAACCGAAAACGATGGTAAGGACCGTAGCCACGATTAAAACGATTTTATAAAACGGGGCAACACGAATTTCAGCGATATCACCTTCTTTCAGGTAAGATGCGATAATTACACGGAAGTAGTAATAAATACCAACAACAGACATTAAAACCGCTATGGCAGGCACCCAGATAATCCCTCTGTCGGCGGCGCTGCTGAACACAAAGAATTTCCCCCAGAAACCAGCTGTTAATGGAATTCCGGCAAGCGATAACATGGATACCGTTACCACAAATGCCAGGAAAGGATTATTCTTAGCTAATCCGTTGAATGCATCATAACGCTCATCCGGCTGACCTTCGAATGTCTTTTCTTTTGATACTAACATCAATACACCAAAAGCAGCGATTGTTGAAAGTGAATAAGCTAACGAATAGAACACAATGGCGTTTTGCGTCGGTTTCGAAAGTGCCGTTAACGCGATCAGCAAATAACCAGCGTGCGAAATCCCGGAATACGCCATCATCCGTTTAAAGCTATTCTGTGTAGTTGCTCCGATATTTCCAACCAATAAAGTAAGAATAGCGATCATGGCAATTACCAGCCACCAGAAACCATATACTCCGGTAAATGAATGTGATAATAATCTGTAAAGTGCCGCAAAACCTGCTGTCTTTACGATTGTTGACATAAATGTTGTAAAAATCGTCGGCGCTCCTTCATATACATCCGGCGTCCAGAAGTGGAAAGGTGCGGCAGAAACTTTGAATAACATACCAATCAGCAGCAATAATAATCCTGCATACAAAATATAAGAAGGAGCAGCTTGCTGTGTTGTAGAAACAAAAGCCTGAATTTCATTTAATTTGAATGAACCGGTAGCTCCGTAAAGCAATGTCATACCAAAAAGCATGATACCCGTTGCAAAAGCTCCCATCAAAAAGTATTTCAATGCAGCTTCATTCGAACGTAAATTACGTTTGTTGCTACCTGTAAGTACATACATGGCAACGGAAAGAATTTCAACACCAATGAAAAGCATGATCAAATGTTCAAACCCAACCATCATGATGGCACCAACCAGAGAGAAAAGCATTAACGCATAATATTCAGCTGGTTCCGCTTCTGCATTGTCCTGAAAACCTCCTGAAATGGCAACGATCATAAAAGCAGAAGCCAGTATGATGCCGTTAAAAGCTAATGTCAGGTTATCAACCCGGAACATATCGTAAAAATATAACAGCGGCCCTTTGTTCCACTCAAAGAAATTACCTGCCAGTGCAACAGCAAGGAAAAGCAGAACAGCTGGCAATAAGATATTCTTCGATTTCGAGAACCCTAAGAAGAGTGTTACGATTCCAAGAACTGACAACAAAACAATGGGATACATAATTATTTATTATCGTTTGTCATTAATAGTAGCTTTCGGCGGTCGGCTTTCGGCTATCAGACTATATTAATTATTCTTTCTTTTAGAAAACTATCTTCCTACCAATTGTAAAAGATGGCTTACGGCCGGTTCGGAAATCGTCAAAAATGTATTTGGATAAATACCAATCCAGAAAACCATAATCACCAAAGGCAGCAACACCGCTTTTTCGCTGAATGTCAGATCCTGGAAACCGTCAACCCATTTGGATTTGGGCCCGAACATGGACATCTGGAATAAACGAAGCATGTATACTGAACCAAGAATGATCGTCAAACCAGCAATAGCGCCTAACCAGCTGTTGAATGCAAAAACACTCGAAAGCAAAAGGAATTCTCCAACAAATCCGTTTGTCAAAGGCAAGGCAACACTTCCCAAAAGGATAATCAAAAAGTATACGCTCAACTGAGGCGCAACCTGCGTGATTCCTCCCAATTGATCCAGACTGCGTGTTTTGGTACGGGAAAGAATGATATCAATTACAAAGAATAAACCTACCACGTTGATACCGTGCGCAAGCATTTGAATAATCGCTCCCTGTAAGCCATTTGTTGAAGCAGCAAAAACACCAGCCGCCATCAATCCAACGTGAGCGAAGGATGAATAAGCAATCAGGCGTTTCATATCACGCTGCTGAATCGCGATGATCGAGCCGTAAATAATTCCAATCACAGAAAGAATTACAGCAAGCAATCCATAAGATTGCAAACCAAGCGGAACAATTGGAAGCAACAAGCGGATCAGACCATAAACCCCCATTTTAAGCATGATACCGGAAAGTAACATCGTTGCCGGTGTTGGTGCTTCTGTATATGTATCAGGCTGCCAGGTGTGGAAAGGAAATAATGGCATTTTGATAGCAAAAGCTACAAAGAACGCCCAGAATATAAATCCTTGTGATTTGGCTGATAATTGTAGATTATAAAAAGCTGTAATTTCAGAAGTATGCGTTCCGGGTGTTTGATAGTATAAATAGATCAATGCAACAAGCATGAATAAACTACCGAACATCGTGTAGATGAAGAACTTGAAAGTAACTTTCAAACGATTTTCTCCACCCCAAACGGCGGCAAGGAAATAAACCGGAATAAGTGCTGCTTCAAAGAAAAGGTAGAACAAGAAAGCGTCGGTTGCAGTAAAAACGCCTACAAGTGCCGCTGACATAAACAGGATCAGCGAGTAAAAGGCTGCACTGTTTTTATAAGTATGTCCAAATGTCGAAAGAATGATCAGCGGCGTTAAAAAGGCAGTCAGCAATACAAGCACGAAACTGATCCCATCCAAACCCGCGGCAAAAGAAATTCCTGCGGAGGCAAGCCAATTATATTTAAAACCAAACTGAACACCAGCTGACGGATCAAATTGAGACCATACAAAAAGAGCAAGTCCTAACTCCGCAAGAGCGCCGACTAAGGCTACCTGTTTCGCCAGATTAGCTCCAACCAAGAGGGTAATAACGCCAGCCACAATGGGCAAAAGTATTAAAAGAAGAGTAAGCATATTTTCAAGTCAACGGTCAGCACTAAATGGTGAACGGTATAAATATTTAATATGTCAGTTTCAACAAAATGCCTATAATAACAGCTTCCAGAACAAAATCACCACGATTCCTAAAACCATAGCAAATACGTAATCACCGGTTGAACCTGTCTGCGTTTTACGTAATAACCCTCCCAGAAAAGCGATAAGCCTTGCCGTACCATTTACAAAAAGATCAATGAAGAATTCACCGAAACTGTAAAGGACGTTGGAAAGTGATTTGATTGGTTTTACAAAAACTGCGTTGTAAAGTTCGTCAACGTAATATTTGTTGTAAACCAGATTTTGTACCGCTGATTTTTCTTCCGAATCCGGAGCAGGAACACTTTCTTTTTGAATATACATCACGTAAGCAACAATCAAAGAAAGCAAGGCAACACCAACCGAAACGGCCATCAAAATATATTCTTCGGAATGCGACAAAGTCGTTGGTTCAAAAGCTGCCGGATTAACCTGGTGTGAACCTGCATACAATGGCTCCATAAATTCTGCCAAGTGATGTGTTCCGTGCAATGCTTCCGGAACCCCGATAAATCCACCCAAAGCAGAAAGAACGGCCAGAATCACCAAAGGAATTGTCATGGAGGCAGGCGATTCATGCAAATGATGCTCCTGATCATGTGTCCCGCGGAATTTTCCAAAGAAAGTAAGGAAAAGCAGACGGAACATATAGAAGGATGTCATCAAGGAACCAAGTACACCGACTACCCAAAGTGCTTTATTATGTTCAAAAACGTGGGCCAGAATTTCATCCTTTGAGAAGAAACCTGCGAATGGAGGAATACCTGAAATCGCAATTGTTGCGATTAAAAAAGTAAGGAACGTGATTGGAAGTTTTTTACGCAAACCACCCATTGAACGAATATCCTGTTCGTCGGACATAGCGTGAATAACGCTACCAGCTCCAAGGAATAATAATGCTTTGAAAAATGCGTGGGTAATTACGTGGAACATCGAAGCCGAATAAGCCATCGCACCTAACCCCATGAACATATACCCCAGCTGACTTACAGTAGAATAAGCCAGTACTTTTTTGATATCATTTTGTAAAAGTCCGATCGATGCAGCAAAAAGTGCCGTTGCACCACCGATAATTCCAACCAGTTCAAGCGTTGACGGCGCAAGAGAATAGAGGACGTTTGAACGGATCACCATATAAATTCCTGCCGTTACCATCGTTGCTGCGTGGATAAGTGCAGAAACCGGTGTTGGACCCGCCATCGCATCTGGTAACCAGGTATATAAAGGAATTTGTGCCGATTTTCCCATTGCTCCAATAAACAGAAACAAAGTAATTGCAATAATTACGGGATCACCAATTGAGAAACTCGTGGCCTTACTAAATACTTCAAGATATTCTACTGAACCGAAAGTAGCGATGATTGTGAAAATCCCTAAGAGGAAACCCAAATCTCCTACACGGTTCATGATGAACGCCTTACGAGCAGCGTTGTTATAGTTTGTATTTTTATTCCAAAACCCGATCAGCAGATAAGAACAAAGTCCTACACCTTCCCAACCGATAAACATGATTACATAATTTGAACCTAAAACGAGCAGTAACATGAAGAAAAGGAAGAGATTCAGATAAGCAAAAAACTTACCGAAACCTTCATCATGTTTCATGTAACCGATTGAATAAATGTGGATTAATGATCCCACACCCGTAATAATCATCAACATCAATAATGAAAGCTGATCGATCTGGAAAGAAAATGGAATGTTAAGATTGCCAACCGTGATCCAGTTGAAAAGCGGCAAAACAAAAGGAGTGCTTCCGGCTGCAACGAATGCATTAAACGCATTCAGAGAAAGAGCAAAACTACCTATAACAGCTAATGACCCGATTATCCCAACGGCACCTTTTGGTATTGTACGGAATCCGAGACCATTAATCAGAAAACCCAAAAAAGGTAATAATGGAATCAGAACTAGTAATGAAGCAGACATATTCTATATTTTGTATATTAACCAATAAGGCTTACCATTTCAATTTATTAAGGAAACCGATGTCCGTATTACGCGTATTCCGGTAAATCATAACGATGATCGCCAAACCAACAGCTACCTCGGCAGCGGCTACGGCCATAATAAAAAACACGAATACCTGCCCGGAAGGATCCGACCGGTAAGATGAAAAAGCGATCAATAAAATATTAGCGGCATTTAACATCAACTCGACAGACATAAAAATGATGATCGCATTGCGGCGTGTAAGTACGCCAATGATACCAATCACAAAAAGTAATGTGCTGAGGATGAGATAATATTGAAGCGGGACATTCTGAATAACCTCTGGTATATTCGGGTTCGGGATCATAGCAGATTTACCTAAATGGGTATTCGATTAAAATTAGTCAATAATTTAAAATTTTCAGGACTTCGGATTATTGCCCCAATCACTGAATTTATCTTTATATGCTGGCAAAAATAGACATAAATACCGCTTACTCAAATGTTAAGCGTACCTATTATGTTATCTCTGTGTTAAAGCACGTAATTTTATTTCTGTCAGCTTACGTTTCGTATCCAATGGAAATTCCGCTTTCATAAGCCAGTCGTAAAAAGAAGGCTCGTTTTTCAAAACATCAGCAACACGTTTGCCGTTATGTTTTCCAAAGTTAAAAACTTCCTCCCCTTTCTCGTTATAAACCATGCGTCCTGCAAAATCAATAAGCTTCGACGCGGTTAACGCATGCAAAGCCGCTACATCATTTTCGACGGTTCCTAATTCTTTTCCATGTGAATCAATCACCTTTTTACCCTGATAACGAGCAATTTGACCTTGAAGAACTTCAAAAGTTGCTATAGTATCAGCTTCCGCACTATGTGCATCTGTCAGCGATTTATCACAATAAAATTTATAGGCAGCAGACAGATTTCTTGGCTCCATCATATGGTAAATCCGCTGGGCATCTATTGTGCGACGGTTTTTGATATCAAATTCAACACCAACGCGTAAAAACTCTTCAACCAGCATTGGAATATCAAAACGGTTGCTGTTAAATCCAGCCAGATCGCAGCCGTCTAAAAACGTTGCAAGGTTCTTTGCGAACATTTTAAACGTCGGCGCATCCTTTACATCTTCATCATAAATGCCATGTATCAGACTGCTTTCCAGCGGAATAGGCATTTCAGGATTAACGCGTCTTGTACGAATTTCCGTTTCCCCATTAGGCAAAGCCTTCACCACCGATATTTCTACGATCCGATCCCGGGCAATGTTTACACCGGTAGTTTCAAGATCAAAAAAAGCAAGTGGCTTTTTAAGATGGAGGGTATGCATAAGGCTACTTTAATTAGGTTTTCGCGCCGCGAAGTTACGCTTTAAAGGAACACAGGCCAAAAAAAGAGTTTAGTTTATACAGATTATAAAATAGTTCATTCCTGCATTAAATTTTCATTAATCAATCCAGGCGTAGGATTTTGTAACTGCCTTTTGCCATCCTTTGTATAATGCCTCGCGTTTTGCTTCCTCCATATCCGGATTCCAGGTATGCGCAATAGCCCAGTTACTTTTCAATTCGTCTGTATTTTTCCAATAACCAACTGCCAAACCTGCCGCATAAGCTGCACCCAATGCGGTAGTTTCCGCTACTGCCGGTGAAACGACTTGTGTATTCAGCATATCAGCCTGGAATTTCATCAGCAATTCATTCAAAACCATTCCGCCATCGACACGCAAAGATGATAATTTGATACCGGAATCCTGTTCCATGGCATTTACAACATCAAGTGTCTGATAAGCTGTCGCTTCCAAAACAGCTCTGGCAATATGTCCTTTGGTAACATAACGCGTCAAACCTGCGATGACTCCGCGCGCATCATTACGCCAGTAAGGTGCATACAATCCGGAAAATGCAGGGACAAAATAGGCTCCGCCATTGTCTTCCACCGTTTTAGCCAGACTTTCGATATCACTGCTTTTTTCAATCAATCCCAAATTGTCCTGAACCCATTGTACCAAGGCACCGGTTACCGCAACACTTCCTTCCAATGCATATTGGACTGGCTCATTACCAAATTTATAGGCAATTGTTGTAAGCAAGCCGTTATCCGACATTTTCAATTCTGAACCGGTATTCATCACCAAAAAGCAACCTGTTCCATAGGTATTTTTTGCCATACCCGGCTCAAAACATGTTTGTCCGACCAACGCCGCATGCTGATCCCCCAGAATTCCTGCAACCGGAACGCCCGGCAAAACTTCATTGCTAACCGTTCCATAAACCTCACTGCTGCTTTTTATTTCAGGTAACATTAAGAAAGGAATATTGTAAGCATCCAGCATTTCCTGATCCCATTGTAAAGTCCGCAAGTTCATTAATTGTGTCCGGCTGGCATTGGTAACGTCCGTTACATGAATTCCGCCATGGCCTCCGCCTGTCAGGTTCCAGATTAAAAAAGTATCAATATTTCCAAAAATAGCTTCTCCCTTTTCGGCATCTGCGCGCAAACCTTCAACATTTTCCAGAAGCCATTTTAATTTTAAACCGCTGAAATAAGTTGAAACCGGCAAGCCTGTTTTATCCCGAAACTGGTTTAGTCCGCCTTCTTTTTCATATTTGGCTACTAAATCCGTCGTCCGGGTATCCTGCCAAACAAGTGCATTGTAGTATGGTTTTCCCGTCCGACGATTCCAGACAACCGTTGTTTCTCTTTGATTTGTAATACCAATGGCTGCTATATCGGCGGCTGTTGCAGAGGCTTTTATACGGGAAATCGCGATTACTTCCAGTGTATTTTTCCAGATTTCTTCCGGATTATGTTCAACCCAGCCCGGCTGCGGATAAATCTGTTCGTGCTCCTTTTGCCCGACGGAAACAATTTTTCCCTGATGATTAAATAGAATGCAACGCGTACTCGTTGTTCCCTGGTCAATAGCCGCAATATATTTTGACATAATGGTATTATGATTGTCTTTATTTGTAATATGTCAGTAAATAAGGAAATTTTAGCGGGATGGACAAATGTTAACAGATGCGCATTGAACAAATATATTTATTTGAAAAATACGCAAATTCCTACATTGTACCTTCGGTATATTTTGTTAGTAGAAATGATAGAAATCTTTCCACAACACGTTCCTATCGGAATGCCACGTAGGCGGAGTGTTCCGTATTTTCTACCTACGAAATATGCCGATGGCATAAACGTCCGGCACCTGGAAAACCAATAAACCTAATTTGCGGCGGATTATGTACCTTAGGTACATTTTATTGGTAGCAAGCAAAGAGAATTTTATCACAAAGCGTTCCGATAGGAACGCCTCGTATGCAGAGGTTTTTGCATTTTCTACCTACGAAATATGCCGATGGTATAAAGTCTAATATAATGTTAACTCCCCTTATCAAGAAATCGAATTGTCACTCATCAAACTCCCGCCAATAATTTTTCTGAAAAGAGCAATTTTATTGTTTAGCTGCTTTATCTTATCATTTCTATTAATTGACCTCCTGTTCCCATTCCAACCAAAAATTCAATATTCAACCCAAATCACCGCCAGCGACGGAACCGTTTTACATGCGTTTTTAAGTCCTGATGATAAATGGCGGCTTTACACTAAAATTGCTGAAATCACGCCTCTTTTACAAAAAACGCTGATCCATAAGGAGGATCAATATTTCTACTATCATCCCGGAATTAATCCATTGGCAATGATTCGGGCAGCCGGGAGAAATATTTTTAGCGGCAGAAGAACATCTGGTGCTTCAACCATTACTATGCAGGTTGTCAGATTATTGGAGCCTAAAAAAAGAACTTATCTGAATAAATTGAAAGAATCATTTCGGGCGATGCAGCTGGAATTACATTTCTCAAAAGATGAAATTCTTCAACTGTATCTCAATCTGGTTCCTTATGGAGGAAATATTGAAGGGATTAAAGCTGCTTCACTTTTATATTTTGGAAAAGCTCCGCAATTATTAAGTCTTGCTGAAATTACGGCACTTACTATCGTTCCAAACCGACCGTCAAGCTTGCATCCCGGTATACGAAATGAAGCATTGAAAATCGCCAGGAATCAATGGCTGACACGATTTGGTAAAGAAAATTTATTTGACTCAAATGTTATTCAAGATGCTATCAGCGAACAACTAATGGTCCGCCGACTCTCTGCGCCAAAACAAGCGCCTCATCTTGCTTTGCGTTTGAAAAAGGATTTACCGGATCAGCCGATTATCAATACAACGATCAAAATCCAATCTCAGAAACAAATTGAAGAACAGGTAAAAAACTATGTCAACAGGCTGCAAAGCATGAACATTCACAATGCAGCGGTGCTGGTTATTAATAATGAAACGATGGCTGTTGAAGCTTACGCTGGTTCGGCCGATTTCAACAATCCATTTGACGGTGGACAGGTGGATGGAATTCGTGCGATTCGTTCTCCCGGTAGTACGTTAAAACCAATACTTTATGCAACTGCTTTTGACAAAGGAATTATCACACCGAAAATGGTTTTAAATGATGTTCCAACAAATTTCAGCGGCTACGAACCAGAAAATTTTGACCAGCATTTTAACGGTCAGGTTACTATGGAATTTGCTTTAGCCAATTCTTTGAATATCCCGGCAGTCAAGATTTTGAAGGAAATCAGTACACCGGTTTTAATTGATAAATTGAAAAAAGCAGATTTTCAAACGATCCGAAAGCAATCCAAAGATTTGGGATTATCCATGATTCTGGGAGGCTGCGGCGTTACGCTAGAAGAATTAACCAGACTTTTTGCAGCTTTTTCAAATGAGGGAGAATTAAAACCAATTCGATATACTATGGAAACACCCGTTTCAAAAAAGGGCGAACAGCTGGTTTCAAAAGAAGCAACTTTCCTTTTAAATAATATTTTAACGCAGGTAACAAGGCCGGATTTACCTTCCAATTTTGACAATACTTATCACTTACCAAAAATCGCCTGGAAAACCGGAACATCTTATGGAAAGCGGGATGCATGGAGTATTGGGTATAACCGAAAATATACCATTGGCGTCTGGGTTGGGAATTTTTCTGGTGAAGGCGTTCCGGAGTTGAGCGGTGCAAATACTGCAACGCCGTTATTGTTTTCAATCTTCAATGCGTTGGACTACAATTCTTCGAAAGGCTGGTATCAAATGCCTGAGAATGTGGCTTTGAGAAAAATATGCGCCGTCAGCGGCAATATTCCAAGCGATTTTTGTGATCATCAGATTACGGATTATTACATCATGGGTGTTTCTCCATATCATAAATGTCAGCATCTGCGATATGTCTTTACAGATGTTGCCGGGAGAATTTCTTATTGTACTTATTGTCTTCCTGAAAATGGTTTTGTGAAGAAAACATACCCAAATCTGGCTCCTGAGCTCATTGCTTATTATGAATCAAAGAAAATTCCTTACCTAAAACTGCCGCCTCATAATCCTTTTTGTGAAAGAGTTTTCCGGGAAGGCGCGCCTCTGATTACCAGTCCGAATGATGGTAGTGAATATTTCATTCAGACTAATGAACCGCAGCAAATCCAGTTAAGCTGCCAAACCGGGAATGATGTGCAGGAGGTTTTTTGGTATGTGAATGATAAGTTAGTGAAGCGTTCTGCGCCGCATGAAGCGGTATTTATTAATCCACCGGTTGGGCGGGTTAAGATTTCTTGTAGTGATGATAAGGGGAGGAATTCTGATATTCAGATTGTGGTCAGGAAGATCTAAGATAAGTTATTCCGGTGCTCTGCACCTTAGGGCTCCTAGATTTGTAATGTTTTCTACAAATATTTCGGTACTCTGTACCCTGGCATTGCAGATAATTATGCTCTCATAATAGATTAGGTGCAAAGCACCATAATACTTGTAGCGAAAAAAATCAAACTTCATTCACCAAGGTGCAGCGCGCCGTAGTTATCACGTTAAAAGTTTCGAGCAAAGGAGGCGCAAAGAGAAAAAAACGCGCGGTGTCGGCTTTTTGCTTTGCGTGAACCCCTTAAACAGAAACCTCACTCTCCTGATATAAAACCTGAATTAAAGTCTGCCCAACCGCCTTCAAAGTTTTCGGATCAATATTTTCCATATCATCATGCGCTGTATGCCATTGATTGAAAAAAGTTCTTTCCGGATCATTTTGTTTGATATGGATGATATCAACCATGGGAATTTTGGCCGTTTCATTAACGGGAAGATGATCATCAGTTATAGAGGGTCCCACTTTATCAATAAAATAATTACTATAACCAAGCTGACTGGCAATTCCCCAGATATTCCGAACAACGCCGTCTGCCATACTTACAGAATAACCTTCTTTGGGAAATGTCGCCCCTTTCGCGCCAACCATATCCATCAACACACCAAAATAGGCCGTGTAATTTGGAACATGTTTGTTGGCAGCCCAATATTGAGATCCCAAACAAAATCCGCTAAACTTATCAGTAGCCTTATCTGAATTTCCCCAGTCTTCGGCATCAAAAAGAATAATATCAACACCGAGATTTAGTTTATTTCCCGAAAAAGAAATTACTCTGGCTATTTCAAGCAAAACACCAACTCCACTCGCACCATCATTGGCAGCCAAAACCGGTTTCATTTTCGAAACAGAATCCTGATCAGAAAATGGCCGGGAATCCCAGTGTGAGGTCAGCAGAATTCTTTTGGTCGCTTTTGGATTAAAACTGGCAATAATATTTCTGGCGGTTAATTTCTTGCCGTCGTAAGTTGTCGGTGTAAAATTTTGCTCTGTTACTTCCAGTCCAAATCTTTTAAATGTTGAAACGAGATAATCTCCGCACGCTCTATGTGCCGCAGTATTAGGAACTCTCGCCCCAAATTCAACTTGTTTTTTAACAAACTGAAATGCTGAATCTGCATTAAACGCCGGACTGGCAACTAGTTTTTCCAATTGTTCTGTGGTTTGTTCTGAACTCGTCTTTGACTTACAGCTATATAGAAATAACATGCCAGTCAAAAAGCTGCAAAACAGTACTGAAGCCAAGGTTCGTCCTTTTTTCATCATTCCATTACTCCTCATATGCCCAATCCACGCTTAATTTGCTGTCGCGGATAGCGAGTCCCTGAAGCTTGAAATAAGTGCGGATTTCATCAACTTTCTCATAATTCTGAACCGCTTTGTATTCACGATAAAGATTTAACATGCCGTCAAGAATTGCGTGTCCTTCACTAAGTTCTTCTTTTAACCCAAGTACATTTTCGATGAAAACGATGAAATTTTCTAGCAAAGAAGTAAAAGTTGCTTCACCCAAAGCAGCTGATTTAAGCTGGTTCATGTTCAGCATATTAATATATTTGAGCATGTTAAACAGATTGGCAATGCCGACAGCGGTATTCAAATCATCATTCATGGCATCGTAAAAACCCTGAATTGATTTTTCTATCTCCTCAATTTTTTTCTCGTCGCGAGCTACTTCTTCGTCATTATATTTCAACATTTTGGCTAGACGAATTCCGTTTGCCAATCTTTTATATCCCTTTTGAGCCGCTTTTAACGCTTCATTAGAAAAATCCAGCGTGCTGCGATATTGACTTTGGAGCATAAAAAAGCGTACAGTCATCGGACTATAAGCCTGATCCAACAATTCATGATCACCTGAAAACAGTTGATTTGGAAGAAAAGAATTGTTCAGCGATTTTGACATTTTCTGGCCATTCACCGTCAACATATTGGTATGCATCCAATAGCGAACCGGCTCAATATTTGTCAAAGCTCTTCCCTGTGCAATTTCACATTCATGATGCGGGAATTTTAAATCCATCCCGCCACCGTGAATATCAAATTGTTTTCCTAAATATTTGGCACTCATGCAAGTACATTCCAAATGCCAGCCAGGAAAACCCATTCCCCATGGAGAATCCCATTGCATGATATGCTCAGGACTGGCTTTTTTCCAAAGTGCAAAATCAAGTGGATTGCGCTTTTCAGATTGTCCGTCCAGGTCACGCGTTTCATTCAAAAGATCTTCCAGAATCCTTCCTGAAAGCTTTCCGTACTCATTTCCGGCATCGTTGTATTTTGTTATATCAAAATAAACAGAACCATTCGCTTCGTAGGCAGCTCCCTTATCGATCAGCGCCTTAACTGCTTCAATTTGTTCAATTAAATGTCCTGTTGCAGTTGGCTCAATGCTTGGCGGAAGCAAATTGAATTCAGCAGAAACATCGTGAAAATCATTCGTATAACGCTGAACAATTTCCATTGGCTCCAACTGTTGAAGTTTTGCCATTTTACCGATTTTATCTTCTCCTTCATCACCATCACCAACCAAATGGCCAACATCCGTAATATTTCTTACATACCGGACTTTGTAGCCAATGTGTGTCAGATAACGATACAGAATATCAAAAGATAAAAAAGTACGGATATTTCCAAGGTGAACATTATTGTAAACCGTTGGTCCGCAGACGTACATGCCTACATATGGTGCAGCAAGCGGTACAAACAAATCCTTTTTACGGGTAAGCGTATTGAATATTTTAAGCGGCTGGTAAGTTTTATCAGTCATGTATATTTTACTTTCTTGTAATCAATTTTAGTAATTGGTCTGTATCTTAAAAAGCATTGCTGCTCTTTTATATTTTGGTAACGCTTTTTTCAACCCAGGTTATAATTTTTTCAGCTTCTGAAATTCCGAGCTCAGCTAATTGCTGACTCCTTGTTCCATAAATTCCCATCGATCTACTCAAAACTTGTTGGGCAGTAATAAAATCAGCAAATATCCCCTTATCCAATTTCGATAAACCCTGTTCTATTACAATTAAATCATCCTTCTTATTATGTTTCAACAACTTGACAAGCGACAACAGAAGACCTTTATATGCAATAAGTCCCGCTCTTTTAACATACTTTCTGTATTGATATAATCCATCTTCGGGGTTTGCATTATTTCTAAGAAGTACTTTTGCATTTTCAATTTGTGTTCTTGCTTTATCAATGGCAATCATATTTGCATTGCTTCAATGAAATTAATATTCAATCCGACTATTCTATCATATTTTAACGTTGCCTGACAAAAATAGCAAATAACTCAGGATTGCCGCCAACTGTTTAGTATTATGCCATCCTTTAAATATGCTATTCAGCTGTTTTTATTATCTTCGCAGCGTTTTTGTCTTCAAATCAAAAATTGAAACTTACTAAAAATCAATACTATACTACTTTATGAGTTTATTAACAGTTGGCTCTGTGGCGTTTGATGCCCTTGAAACACCTTTCGGAAAAACCGATAAAATCATTGGCGGCGCTGCAACATATATCACGTTATCAGCTTCGTATTTTACCAAACAAAACAATTTGGTAGCCGTAGTTGGCGGCGATTTCCCTCAGGAAATGGTTGACCTTCTTATAGAACACGGAGTTAATACCGAAGGTTTAAAAACAATTCCTGATGGTAAAACTTTCTTCTGGTCGGGTAAGTACCATGAAGATATGAATACGCGTGATACCCTTGAAACTCAGTTAAATGTAATGGCTGATTTTGATCCGGTTATTCCTGAGTCTTATCAGACAACAGAATATTTAATGTTAGGAAATACGGTTCCTGCTACGCAAAAAGCAGTAATCCAGCGTATGGCGAAGCGTCCAAAACTGATCATGCTTGATACGATGAATCTTTGGATGAACATCGCTCTGGATGATTTGAAAGATGTTTTGACTTTGGTTGATGTTTTGACGATCAATGACGAAGAAGCGCGTCAACTTTCAGGAGATTACTCTTTACGTAAAGCAGCACAAACGATTATGGCGATGGGACCAAAAACGTTGATCATCAAAAAAGGTGAACACGGTGCTTTGTTATTCCAGGGAGAAAAAATCTTCTTCGCTCCTGCTTTGCCACTGGAAGTTGTCTTCGATCCAACCGGAGCAGGTGATTGTTTCGCTGGTGGTTTCATTGGATACCTTGCCAAAACGGACGATATCTCTTTTGAAAATATGAAACGCGCTATCATTTACGGTTCGGCAATGGCATCTTTCTGTGTTGAAAAGTTTGGGACAGAACGTGTTGTTAACCTAACACAGGAGGAAATAGATGCTCGCGTTCAGGAATTTGTGAAATTGTCAAGTTTTGAAATAGTTTAATAGCTGTTGGCTGTTAGCGATTTGCTGTTGCTTCCCTAGCAGATATTTTATCAACATTAGAAGGTCTAGGAATTTGAGAGAACAAATCTCAATTTTTAGACCTTTTTTCTTAACATTTAGGAATGGCCTGTATTGTTAAAAAAATAGTATTGAAAAGACGTTTAAACTGTTTTTTTAACAACAAATTAGTTTTCCAATGTCCGCTTACAAAAATAAATTTCTTCTTATTCAGATTCTTTTCTGCTTTATTTCAAGCTTTTCAATTGGTCAGAATTTGCCTTCTAGTAAGCACAAACTTATTGTAATTGCTCATCGTGGAAATCATGTCAATGTTCCTGAAAATACATTAGCTTCTACTGAGGAAGCAATTAAATACGGGGTGGATTATGTAGAAGTGGACTTACGTACGACGAAAGATGGTCACCTCATCATTCATCACGATGGAACTGTCGACCGCGCTACGAATGGAAAAGGTAAAATAAGTGATCACACTTTGGAGGAAATTAAAAAGCTCCAGGTGTTCAATCAGAACAAAAAAACATACAAAATTCCCGAATTCAGGGACATTCTGAAATTGTGTAAAAACAAGATCAATATTTATCTGGATTTTAAAGATGCTGACGTAGCGCAAACCTGGAAACAGATTCAGGAAGCCGGAATGGAAAAGCAAATTGTGGTATATATCAATACAAAGGAACAATATCCGCAATGGAAATCTATTGCCCCACAAATGCCTTTAATGACCAGCATTCCGGATGAAATTAAAAATACGGATCAGTTATCGTCTTTTTTAAACGAGATAAGAATCAGCGTGATTGATAATGTTGTGAATCCCGAAATGGATAAAATAATAAAGGAAAAGAAAATTTCAACCTGGCTTGACGTGCAGAGTCCAACGGAAGGACCAGCCTCATGGGACGAAGCGATCAATAAAGGTGTCCAAGGTTTACAAACGGATCATCCGGAAGCGTTGATTGAATATTTGAAGAAAAAGGGTCTGAGATAAGTAAATTTTACAGGAAATGGCTCCCAAGGGAGCCTCCTGTTTATAGCAAATATATCGCATCCCGAATCCTAACTCCGTAGGAGTTTCCTGAATATTCCAGGAAGCTCCGATGGAGCCAAGATTTGACACTTCAAAATGATAGCTAGAAACAGCGGACGGCGATGCCGTCATTGATCATTGCTACGATATTTGTTTAACATCGCTTTGATTTAAATTTCAACCAATATATTTACACCTATAAAAAATTAAAAAATTCCTTACCATGCCAAGACAAAACATTCTCACAGGATCTCCCTGGGAAGATAAAATGGGTTATTGCCGTGCAGTACGCATCGGAAACATTGTAGAAGTTTCAGGTACTGTTGCTATTGTTGACGGAGAAATTGTAAAAGCGGATGATGCTTATGCACAAACCAACAATATCATTGAAAGAATTTCAAAAGTGCTTGAAGAAGCTGGTGTTTCGTTGAAAGATGTCGTTCGCACAAGAATCTTCACAACAGATATTACCAGATTTGACGATATTGCCAGAGCACACGGCGCTTTTTTTGGAGAGATAAAACCAACAACCGGAATTTATGAAATCAGCAAACTTGTCTCATCAGACTATCTTGTTGAAATCGAATTTACAGCTGTTGTTGAATAAAAGATAATAAAAAAGAAGGGTCTACGAAATAAATCGTAGACCCTTCTTTTCTAACTAAATAATGCCATTATATCGTCCTGACTCAGTTTTTTGATAAATCCGGCTTCGCCGCCAACCAAATCTTCGGCCAGTTCCTGCTTGCGTTCTTGCAGCAATAATATTTTCTCTTCAATCGTATCCTTACAGATCATTTTATAAGCAAACACTTTACGCGTTTGTCCGATCCGGTGCGTTCTGTCAATAGCCTGACGTTCTACTGCCGGATTCCACCATGGATCCATCAGATAAACATAATCCGCTTCTGTCAGGTTAAGTCCTACCCCACCCGCTTTCAAACTCATTAAGAAAACACGACAATTCTGATCATTTTGGAAACGGTTTACACGACCTGCACGGTCAACCGTTTGTCCATCCAGATATTCGTATGGAATATTTACCTTTTCCAAGTGCTGACGGATTAAGTCAAGCATACCCAGAAATTGACTAAATATCAGAATCTTGTGATTCGAAGCATTTTCTTCAATTTCCCTTACAATTTCTTCCAGCTTCGCAGATTCATTTCCATAATCCTCATCATCCGAAAGTAGTACCGGCGAATCGCAGATCTGACGAAGTTTGAGCAGTGCTTCAAAGATCAGGAAGTTGCTTTTGTTCAAACCATCGGTTGCCAGTTTCTCAGCAATCTGCAATCTGTACTTCTCACGAATTGTTTCGTAGACCTTCCTTTGCTTCTTGCCCATCTCACAATACAGGATGGTTTCGGTCTTGTCCGGCAAGTCGGTTGCAACCTCTTCCTTGGTACGTTTCAGCATAAAAGGATATACCAGGCGACGCAATTCTTCAGCCTTCACTTTGTCCTGAAACTTGTCAATCGGCGTGGCATATTCTGCTCGGAAAAAGTCGGCGTGACCTAATAATCCCGGATTTAAAAACTCAAACTGAGAATATAAATCAAACGTATTATTTTCAACCGGCGTACCCGTCATAGCCAGACGATTGTTTGATTTGAGTAATCTGGACGCTTTTGCTGTTAATGAATCAGGATTTTTGATGGCCTGGGATTCATCTAAAACAATATAGTTGAACTGAATTTTTTTCAACAATTCCACGTCACTTCTCATCGTGCCGTATGTTGTCAAAACGATATCATAATCCTGGAAAATTTCAAGATCTTTCCGGCGGTCCATTCCACGGTGAACGTACAATTTCAGGTCCGGAGTAAACTTTGCAGATTCCGCCTGCCAGTTAAAAATCAATGTTGTTGGAACTACGACTAAATTCGTAGCCTCTGGATTTTTGTTTTTCTGGTGTTGGAGAAATGTCAACATTTGTAGCGTTTTTCCTAAACCCATATCATCCGCCAAACATCCGCCCCAGCCAAATTCTTCAAGGAAATTCAGCCATTTATATCCTTCTTCCTGATATTGTCTCAGCGTTGCATTGATATTTTCAGGAAGCGGCACACTTGGAATTTCTTTAAAATTCAGGAGTTTTTGTTTTTTCTCCCAAAGCTCTTGTAAAACTTCCTCGTTATCAATTTGAGATGCAAGTTCTTCAATCAGCGAAAAATGGAATTTCGACAAATGCACTTCGTCGCCATCCACTCTACCGAATTTCAATAACGGTTCAAGTTTTTGAATCCACTCTTCCGGCAAAATTCCCATCGAACCATCTTTCAGTTCTACATAATTCTGTTTTTTCAACAATGCTTTTTTAGCATCTGCCAAAGTTACCTGCTGATCTCCGAAGCTGATTTCGATCTGCATATCAAACCAGTCAATTCCGGAAGAAGCACGGATCTGCACTTTTCCCCTGTTCGGGTTGATGCGCATTTTTTTCAGGTCTTTGAAACCTAAAAGCTGAATTTCCTTTTCCTCAACAGTATCCACAAAATGAAACAACCAGCCATCTTTCATCACCTCTTCAAAAGGAATAAAGAAAAACGGTTGATCAGGTTGTTGTGCGAAATCTGGGTGCAATGATTTCACCCATTCCCAATGCGCTTTTTCCGCCGTGATATCACGTTCAAGCAAATGAATGTGGTTATCTTCAAATCTAGCTTTGGTACGCTGATTATCATGGATCAATTCGGTTTCTTCCGATTCAGCATCGCCTTCATATACATAAGTTGGAACGATGAGCAAATTGGCGTCGTCTTCTTTCAGATAAACTCTGCCTTTTTCATATTTCATCGCACTTGTTTCCAACGCGTGGCGCGTTTGGAAAACAACTTCGAAATGTTCTGTAACCGGCATCACCCAATCCTTCATGAAAGTTTCGGCGTGATCTTTTCTTACCCGGATCTTGAATCCATTCTGGCGCAGATAATCCACCATTTCGGCATCATTAATACTGGCCCAACGGAAAAGAATATCTTCTTTGTAAATACCTAACCAAAAACTGTCGAATGAAGATGCAACCTGCTGCAAATCAATCGGCCGGCCTTTTTCTATTTCAACATAAGGATTCAGGCTGATAAATTCCTGATCCTCAGTTAGTACAAAAAATAATTTAGCTGGCGTCGGGTGAATTTTTACTTCCTGAAGCTGATTCTGATTTGTTACATAATCGCTTTCAGTAAGGAACAAACGCTCACCGCTCAGATCTTTAAAAATCCGGACGATTTGTCTGCCTACCCATTTCCTTGCTTCATTTTGATAATCAGAAGATTCGTCGCTCAAATGCGCACCGGCTTGTCCCTGGCTCTTCATATATTTTTGAAGACCTTCCGGACTAAAATGACGCGCAATACGAACCAACCTGGAATCACTTGCCGTCAAAACCGGAATTTCTTCTGGTAAATAAGCCGTTCCCGATCCGCCGGCGATACTTCTGATATGTGTATATTTTTGTGTTTTAGAACTGCTTTTGGCAGAAAAAATACCAAAACCTACATCCAGCAAACTATCAAAACCTCTCGGCCAGAAAACATATAGTGAAAGTCTTTCGTCTCCCGAATGTGAATCCGAATCATTAACCTGAAAAACCGGCTGTAAATCTGGAATTACCTTATTGCGAAGTTTTTGCCAGTTCTGGAAAACGCCGACTTTTTGTATTCCTTTATCTTGTCTGATTAATTGTAAAGTCCCGTTCTGGTCAATTTTGAAATCAAATTTCCCTTCCAGATTATCTTCCAGCGTATAACCATATTCAGCTAAAAGCGCAGTTTTATCCTCCGTCCAGTCACGCATCATGTCAAACGCACGCTCGCCAAACTGATCACGCAGTTTTAGAAGTGCCGCCAGTTTATGCTCGCATAAAGGAACATAAAGAATTTGCTCGCAGGAGCAGCTTGTCTGTATCTGGTTGGAATTGGGAATTTTTGTGAACTGAACCGAGAAATCGTTATCCCGAAGATTTACCTTGCATTCAGCAAATCCATCACGGGTTGCCAGAATATCAACTTTGACAGGCTGATTTCTATTATTCCAGTTTTCACGCTGCACAAAATCTTCCAGGTATACATCCTTAAGAGAAGGAAGTACCACCATCGTATCTGCCATATTATGCTCTGTCGGCTTTACATACGCCGGCATTTTGTCCAGCACATAAAGCGTCATGGCAATCCTGTGCTTACACAGTCCGCCGTAATCATGCGTGCAGGTACAGGAAGTAATTATATTCGGGGTAAGAAAATCCTGGATTTTGATAACATAATCCCGGACCGAGTAATCACTTTTCACTTTGAATTCGGCGTAACCTCCTCCATTGTAATCCAATTTCACAATGCTGTAACCTCCACTGCTGAAAATTGAGCGTCCTTGTGATAATGTTTGGCCCTCAGAGTTTCTTTTCAAAAACTGTGATAATCGCTCCTTCCTCTCGTTGTCCATTTATCCTTGAAACTCGTTAAACCGCAAAAGTACGGTTTGTTTCTGTTTTTGTGAAGCCTGAAATAAAAGTATAATGGAAATAGCATTAAAAAGCCTCTAAAAATGCAACTTATCCGTATAATTTATTTCCGTTTTCACGGATAATGGCAGAATGGACGATTTATAATTTTTTTATTTTATTTACTGGACGTACGGCTGATCAATTACGCCGACATAAGCAGACTTCAAATTACCATTCAGATATTGAAGGATATCTTTTCCCACATTCGGATACATAAGCTTTTGATCAAGTTCTGTAAAAGGCAGCCAGACCATTTCCAAAGCCGTGGTTTCAACCGGATTTAGCGCAGGATTTCCGTCTGCAATTCTGGCATTGAAAACCATATGAAGCGTTTCCTTTTTCATTTCACCCCACAAAACCTCACCGCAAAGCGCCATTTCCCCGATTTCAACGGTGACGCCGAGTTCTTCCATTAATTCCCGGCGAAGTGCTTCGGGCAGACATTCATCAGGATCAGGATTACCTCCGGGAAGCGCAAAAACTTCTTTTTCTCCATACACATAGCGCATGGTCAAAACAGTATCTTCCTTAACTATGACAACTGCCGGACGTACTTTCATGAAACCTGAATAATTTTAATATAAACCCGGAAGCATATTACTAAAAATTATCCTTCAATCACCATTTTTTCGATCAGAAGCATGAAAATGTGTATCACCTTGATATGTATTTCCTGAATTCTGTCTGCATAACCAAAATGCGGGACACGGATTTCTACATCGGCTAGTCCGGCCAATTTTCCTCCATCTTTTCCTGACATGATTATCACTTTCATTCCTTTTGCTTTTGCAGCTTCTACGGCGCGAATGATATTCGCCGAATTTCCGCTGGTACTCAATCCTAAAAGTACATCACCTTCCTGACCCAGACCTTCAACAAATCTTGAAAAGACATATTCAAAACCAAAATCGTTACTCACACAGCTGATATGACTAACATCCGAAATGGCAATTGCAGGTAATGCGCGTCGATTGTCGCGGTAACGACCCGTTAATTCTTCGGCAAAATGCATTGCATCACAGTGCGAGCCACCGTTTCCACACGAGATTATTTTATGATTCTTTGAAATTGCATCTGCCATTAAAGACGCTGCTTTTTCAATTTTTTCTATTTGAACCGGATCACTCAAAAATGTATCGAGAACGGTTTGTGCTTCCCGTAATTCCTGACTTATAATATCCTGATATGCCATACTGGTTTTTAAACTAACGCCATTAATATTTCAACAAATGTACCCATAAACGATACGCCTGACAAAGCATGGTAAAACCAGGCCAGACCTAAGTTATTCCTTAATTGCCCGAAGAACGTGCCACTTTTTCCCCGGACCTTTATGTTTTTCAACTTTGAAACCGGCTGCGGCCAGCGCCCGTTTCACAATTCCTTTGGAAGAATATGTAACTAATACGCCGCCTGTCCGGGTTTGGGCCGCTATCTTTTTCAAAATTTCTTCTGTCCAAAGTTCTGGTTGGGCTTTGGGATCGAAAGCGTCATAATAAATTACATCGAAAAGATTTTCCGCAGTGAATTCCTGCAAGGTCAACTGCTCTTTCCTGAATTGAAAATATTCTGAAAAAGAATGATTTGTAAACCAGGAAGATTCATGAAGCTGCATAAATCCTGGCTGGGAAATGACGGACTCGTAATTTAAATGTGAAGCTTCCTCATGAGAAACCGGAAAAGCTTCGACCCCAGTGTAGAGAATTTTCTTTTTATACTGATCTGCGGCCTGCCAGGTAAGATAAGCGTTCAAACCTGTTCCAAAACCCATTTCAAAAACGCGAATTGTTTCCTGATCCGATTCAAGCAAAGGAATCAGGCCCAGGTTCATATAAATGTGTCTGGACTCTTTGAGAGCTCCAGACACAGAATGATAATGCTGATTGTATTGGGAATTATATAAAGAATGTGATCCGTCTTCTGTTAATCTTAGGCGTTCCAAATCAAGACTGCTATTTAGTTTAGAGTCTAAAAATACTCAAATCATTCTTCTGAGCGTAATTTTGGTAAAGAAAATGGCTCCATTCCGTTTCACGAGCAAGTCAATATTTCTACCATCACCTCTTTGCATCAGTTTGTAAATTTCACTTACATTGAGTTCTGACGCTGCGTGATTGTCAATGAAAAGAAGCTGATCGCCTTCTACCAAACCTGCACTGAACGCTGGAGAAGATTCCTGGACATGGTTAACAAAGTATGCATGTAAATTAGCTGCATCTGCCCGGATTTCCATGCCACTCATATCGTGTTCAAATTTTTCCCGCATTGTTCTTCTTACGGGCTTCAACACCATATAACCTTCATGGTAATTCATGGTTACCTTAAATCTTCTCAGCAGCTCACAACCAATATTGCCCTGACGTTCAACGCCTTTGCTCATTTTTGCACTGAAACCAACGCTATCAGGAAATGAGGCAACAATATTATCAAGCTCAAATTTACCCAGACGCATCCGATCCACCCGGCCCAGATTTCCATTGATTACACCATTTAATCCTCTTCCCAACTGTGCGCGGATTACTTTTTCAGGCAATCTGTAAGTTTCATTAGGCGTATTGTTTAAAAGCAAGGCATGTCCTGCGCCGGTATCAATGAGTACACGAATCGGTTTTTCACGACCATCGGCGAATAAAGTTACTGCATTCGTAAATGGTTTGGCATCTTCAATCGTAATCTCATGTTTGTCGCCTTTGCTCGCTTTGTATTTATATTTTCCGTTTTGAACCAGCACAAGTTCTCTTTTGGCAAAATCGATTGTTACAACAAAATTGTTGAAAACATCGTAGCCAAAAATACCGTGAACAGGCACACCTACATATTCCGAAAGATGTAAAAAGTCTTTTTCAATAACCACAATATTTTGGTGATTGGCCTTCAAACGGCCCATAGAAAACCTGTTGTCGATCGCTACGTGCGCAGCAATGGATTTTCCTTCCCCGGCACCGGCAAGATTTACGGTACGGGTCAACCGAAGTTTGTCCGGTTTTAAAATAAGTGGATCGGTAATAATAATTGAGCTTACACCCGTATCAAGTATAAAACGTAAAGAATCAACGTCGTTAACTTTGACATAAACCAGAATCAGGTTGGAGTGCAGCTCAAAAGGAATGCGTGCGGTTTTATGATTTTTTTCCAGGAAATAACCGTATTTCTCAGCATCAGCAAGTTCAACTCCGTCCGCAGATGCGGATATAGCCGGTTTTGTGAAAACAACCATGCTGAACAGACATAACCAGATAAACGTTTTCATCTTGGCCTCCTTTCTTTTAAACTTTTGTTAGTATTTATATTTTCATCAATCAAACGGTCTCATTTAGAATGATTTACACCTTGTAAAGATAGAGCAAGTGGTCATTTTAACAAAATCAGTTTCTTAAGTAAAATTAATTCTAATTTCTATAATAAACACAACTATTTCTTTATATTTCATCATTAACCTGAATATTTTTTTAAAGGCAAATAGAATACGGTTAATGTTGAAATTATGGTATTTTTGTAGCGCAAAATGAAGATTTAACACAATAAAATAATTATGCGAAAAAAAATAGTTGCCGGTAATTGGAAGATGAACAAGCTTGCAGATGAGGCTGTTGCCTTAACCTCAGAACTTGTTAACATGGCGAATGATGAAGTAAAAGGAGATGTAAAAGTGATTCTTTGCCCTCCGGCCATTTATCTGACTACCCTAAAAAAATATATTGAGGAATCTCCGAATTTTGCATTAGCTGCGCAAAATTGCTCTGATAAAGTTTCCGGCGCATTCACAGGTGAAATCTCTGCTGCCATGCTTCAATCGATCGGTATTGAGTATGTGCTTGTAGGCCATAGCGAACGCCGCCAGTATTTTAATGAATCAAATGAATTGCTTGCTGCCAAAGTTAATATCGCTTTGGAATATGGTATTTCGCCGATTTTCTGCTGCGGAGAATCGCTTGACCAGAGACAAAATGAAGACTATATCGGATTTGTAAAAAATCAGATCACAGAAAGCCTTTTCCATCTTTCTGCTGAGCAATTGCTTTCTGTTGTTATCGCTTACGAACCAATCTGGGCTATCGGTACAGGACTTACTGCAAGCGCAGAACAAGCTCAGGAAATGCATGCTGCTTTACGTGCACACATCGCTGCAAAATACGGCGCTGAAACAGCAGAAGAAATTTCTATCCTTTACGGAGGAAGTGTTACGGCTGCAAGTGCTGACGAACTTTTTGCTTCTCCAGATATCGATGGAGGCCTTGTTGGAGGTGCTTCTCTTAAATCACGTGAGTTTACAAATATTATCAAAGCAAGATAATTTCGTATATAAAAAATGGAGGCTGGAAATAATTTCCAGCCTCCATTTTTATTATTCCCGTATCAATTCTGCGTAATCACAAATTCAACCCGACGATTTTTTTTCTTTTCCTCTGCGGATCCGTTTTTCGCTATCGGCTTTGTTGCACCAAATCCTTTGGCCTCAATCCTTTCATCTTCTATTCCTTTATCAACCAGATACGTTTTTACGGATAAAGCACGGTTTGTCGACAGTTCCAGGTTTTTATCAAAATCACCCACATTGTCCGTATGACCTTCCACGCGGATTTTGATTTTAGGATTTTCCTTCATCATATCAGCCAGACGGTTCAGTTCTGCGAATGATTCTGTGAGCAGCGTATATTTCGATGTTTCAAAATAAATATTCGGAAGCGCAATAGTTTCTCCAACAGTAAGCGGAACAAGATAAAAATCCTTCACAAAAGATCCTTTTGTGGTTGAATCCGCAGCATTCAAACTAAAATTGCTTCCATAATAGCCTTTCGCAAAAACCTTGAAATCGTATTTGTCATTCGGATTTATTCCAATCCGATAATTTCCGGATGAGGATTTATATTGAAGCGAATCACCTTTTTCCAGATAAGTTATCTGTGCCGGAACCGGATTTTTAGTTTTTGAATCATAAACCGTTCCTTTGATCATGACCAATTCCTCTTCCGGAGCAGTTGGTTTTGCTTCAACTATTTCTTCCTTTTTCTCTTCAACTGGAGGCTGCACCGGTTTTTCCGTTTTTGGAATGACTTTCGCAGTTGTTTTTCCGTTTTTCTTCAAAGGATTTTTGACATGAATACCATAGAAATTCCATGTCTTTTCATTTTTGCTTTTTGGGCGACCTTCGTAAAAATCAAACACTTCGATTCCAGGAGAAAGTCTTTCAAAATAAGCCACGAAATCCACGACATCTCCCGGATTAACCTGCTTTTTCATTTCCGTTGGAATATCCTTTGCCTTAATCAGTTTGAATTTCACATTCACTTCTCCCGGCTTATAAAGGCGTGTTTCCGGATCAAGGCCAATTGTGGAAGTAGACAATGGCATCTGAAATTGTTGTCCACCCGGCATTCTTCTTAAAAAAGGCTGCATTTCCTTTAATGCAGGAGATTCTTTTTCAACAAATTGCATGTAAATAATAGTATACTGGTCTGTCAGTTCTACACGCTTGATTTTCACATATTCCGCTGATTGTTCCTCTACTCTCGGGTTTTCAGTTATTTGCCCGTAAGTAGCAGTAAATGAAAGCACAATAGCACAAGCAAAGGCCAAAAGCGATTTATAGTTCATAGTTTATCATTGTTAATTTTTCACGAAATTAACCTCAAAAACGCCGGAGAAGCTCCGATAGTTTGTTAAAAATTGTTAAAGCAGTTTTTCTTTTTACTTCATTGAAATAAAAGAATTCCAGAATTCCGGGTCATATCTTTCCCAGGCGTGGCAGGCAAATGGCAGTTGGTGATTGGTGATTTCAAAAGTAGCTGCCGGACTTTTTTCAAAAGAAAAACGCAGCGCTTCCTGCCAGGTTGGAAGTTTAAGAAACAATTTCATAGGTATTAACCTTGTCGCTTCCTGAGAAAAGAGCATGTCTTCATTGCCAATCCATTTGGGATAAAACAGATTGTAAATTTTCAGATAACGCAAAAATGCCGGAACACGCCGTAGCGACAGTCCGCCATTTAAAACGAAACGATTACTGGAAAGCGCGGTTGCAAAAATGTTTTCAGATCCAGCAGGTAATTTGTCAAATTCTTCCCGGTGCAGCGATGGAGCACCTATATAATCAAATCCTTTTTTACACCAATCCATCAACTCATCCCTGAAAACATAGGCATCAAGCTGATAGATCAGAATAAATTCGTAGGCCGAAAAAGATTCATAAAACTCGGCGGAAATCATCAGCCGGTTGTAAGAATCAATATCCTTGAAAAAAGAATCGTTAAAAGAAATAAATTCGATGGAGGGAAATTCTTCTTTCAGGTTTTGAACATTGAGACTTTCAGGCTTTACAATCCTGACAGGATAGTGGCCTAAAACTTTCATGCATTGTTTGAGCGAGATAGTTTCCAGCGCATTCAATGCGGATTTATAGATGGGAATAACAATGGCAACAGCCTGATCCTGGTTTGTACTTTTCACTGCCCCGGTAATTAATTATTCAAAAATATCACCGAAAGCTGGCAACCACCAATCTTTGCTGCTAAAAGAGTATTTGCCCTGAACGATATCCGTCACAACCGGCGCCACACGCATCAGACGATTATCCGGCAATGTTGCCCGTTTGTAATAATGTTTCTGAGACATCCGCAATTTCCTGAGTTTTTCTTTTGGAATGAAAGGAATTTCCATCAGCAACAGATACAGCTTGAATAATTTATCAGCCTTTTCCTTTAACGGAATAAGTTTTTCATTCCTGTCACGCGAAAACCGGTCTTTAAAACGCACATATTCGACTTTTGAACCAAAACCTACCTGCTGGCTTGCATGAATCCGGTAAGAAATCAAAGTATCATTAATGAATCCGATTTTTTCCTGCAAACTCAAAACCATCGCAATATAGGCGTCATGAATAAGGTCGGGCACATGCGTTGGGAATGGCATCAGCCTTTTCAAAGCTTTTTTCCTTATCGCCAATGTGGCCCCAGTCACTACAAAACCTTTGAAAAGAATTTCATGCGCTTCACCCCTGATCCATTTGGCCTGAGCTTCATCGTTAAATTCGATTTCCTCCCAAATGGTCCGTCCGGTTGGTTTCGAATCATCATCCATCATCATTGCGTCTGAAAAAACAGCGTCTGTTTCAGGATGTTGATTAAAATACGCAAGCTGTTTTTCCACTTTATCCGTTCTCCATGCGTCATCCTGATCCGAAAGAAAAATAATATCTCCTTTACACAGAGAAAGACATTTTTCGAAATTTTTAGTAGATCCCAGGTTACTTTTATTTTGGTGAATAAAAACCGGGAAAGAAGAATTCTCTGAAAAATCTTTTAGAACCTGAATGGTATCGTCATTCGATCCATCATCACACACAACCAGTTCATCAACGGGGATTATCTGATTGGCAATGCTCTTCAACTGCTCAGGCAAATACTTTGCCCCGTTGTAAGTGCACATGGCCACTGAAATCATATAGTGTATAAATCCGTTTATATTACAAAAACGGTGCAAGTTAAGAGCCTATTATGTCTTTTCCATATAATTTCACTTTCAACATAGTGAACGTATCATGTTTCCGGCTGTCTTCTATTCCAAAGTTGGCAATTGTATTACATGATTGTAGTAAAAAGAGTATTATAAAATGAAATAGCAATAAAATTACTACTATGAAAGCTTCTAAGAAGTTCTAATTTTTGTAGAGATATCTCTTCAAAAGCAGAATATTTGACAGAATTTAAACAGAATGATGACGCAGAAATAAAAATCAGGCAAATGCCAAAATAAATTAAAATCTCAGACTAAATAAATTAAAAACAAAGCGTAAAGGTTATGCCAATACAGGATCAATTAAAAAAAGCCATCATACAAATGCCTCAGAAAGAAAAGGATAAACTTCTGCTGCGGCTTATTACCAAAGACAGCACACTGACCGACAAATTATTTTTTGAACTGATCGAAGATTCATCCACAATTCCTGAAAGACGGGAGGCGATTATGGGACGGATTACCAGGATTTCAAAAATCATTCAGGATTCGCCGGGGTGGATTTTAATGGATATGCGCAATCTGAGCGGAGATATTACTTATCATGTTAAAGTTACAAAAGATAAGGTTGGCGCTCTCGAATTGAATTTATTTTTGCTTAATACTTTTTTGGAAAAATATGCCGACAAACTTCGCGGATACAGTTCCAGAACTGATAAAGTAGCTTTATATATTGCCAAAAAAGCGCAAACTACTTTGAACGGATTTAACAAACTCGATGAAGATTATCATTTTGATTACAAAAGAGATGTAAACCATATGCTCAAACAGGTTCATCAGTTGGCTTCCAAAATGTATGCAAAGCAACTTGAACTGCCGGAGGTTTGGGAATAACATCATTTTAAGTTAATCCTGGCTTAACGAACATTTTTAATTTTCTATTTTTCTTCACACCCGAAAAGCAATTTGTTATGAAAAACAAATCCACAGCGCTGCTTATTATTGATGCCCAGTTTGATTTTTGCAATCCGGGCGGAACCTTGTTTGTACCGGGCGCTGAAAAAGATGTTGAAAGAATCGCTCAGCTTATTGCAACGCACGGAGTAGCAATTGATGCGATTTTTGTAACGCTGGATACACACCATGTTCTGGACATAGCGCATCCGCTTTTCTGGGAAGATCCGAACGGAAATACCGTTGCACCCTTTACATTAATAACCTCAGCTGCTGTAAAAGCAGGAAAATGGCGACCACGCTATAATCAGGAATATGTTCTGGACTATCTTGAAAAGCTGGAAAATGAAGGTGAATTCAAACATTTTATCTGGCCGGAACATTGTCTGATCGGTTCACGCGGTGCAGCTTTGGATGATACTATTCTGCACGCTTTACTTTCCTGGACACATCGTACTTCAAGAGATTATAAAGCTGTGGTGAAGGGGACAAATCCGCTCACTGAACATTTTGGCATATTCCGTTCGCAGGTTCCCATTGAAGGCGCACCTGAAACGCAACTTGACCAGAATTTCCTTTCGGAGCTTGAAGCTTTTGACCAGGTTTTTATTGCTGGCGAAGCGCGTTCGCATTGCGTGGCTACGAGCGTAAAACAAATTTTACAGTATGCGCCTGAGCTCATTTCAAAAGTTACTTTACTGACTGATTGTGTGTCGGATGTGACAAATTTCGGATATCTGGCTGATCCGATTTTTGAAGACGCGAAAGAAAAAGGCGTTCAGTTTATCACTTCAAAAGAAATACAGATTTAAACATCGCTTATGAAACTCTTCTTTTACCGCCACAGATTTTATTTTTTACCTTTTATGATCATCTGGGCGGCGCTGAGTTTTTTGCAGCTGCTGTTTACGCAGAATTATATTATCCTTCATGTAAATCACTTCTGGTCGCCATTTGCTGATGTTTTTTTCAAATGGATCACTTTTGTCGGCGATGGCGCGTTTATATTGATTGTCGGACTTCTGACAATTTTGTATTCCTACCGTCTTGGAATGAAAATCATCGTGAGTTATGCTATTACCGGCATTTTTGTACAGTTTTTGAAACGAATGGTTTTCGCCGAAATTTATCGTCCTCCGAAAGTTCTGTCTGCTTTATTACCAAAACTTCACAAAGTTGAAGGCGTTGATTTACATTATTTTAATAGTTTTCCCTCCGGGCATACCACCGCAGCTTTTGCACTTTTTACAATTCTGGCGCTGGAATGTAAATCTCCGGTTTTAAAAGTTCTGCTTCTTTTACCACCGCTTCTGGTAGCTTATTCCCGGATGTATTTGTTAGCGCATTTTTTGGGCGATGTTTATCTGGGCGCATTTTTGGGTATTTCATTTTCTGTAATCGTGTATTTTTATCTGAATCAATTCTGGCAATCTCAATCAAATCCCAGACTTGGCGGTGGTTTGATGAAATATTTATAATCAGAAATTTATATTGATCAACAAGATTATAAGCCCAAATAGTTAATGCCAAATCCGGAAAACACCCGCAAAATATTTCTAGCCTTTTTTATCTTTTTCAGCTCTCTGTGGGGAATTGGCAACGCGCCTTTGTTCGATGAAGACGAAGGTTTTTTTGCAGAAGGAACCAGAGAAATGGTTGTCCGCGGCGATTTTATTTCATCATTTGTTAATCAGGAACAACGTTTTGACAAACCGCCGCTTACCAACTGGCTTCAATTTGGAAGCGCACAGATTTTCGGCTGGAATGAATTCGCCATGCGACTTCCCTCCTGTTTCGCATCAGTTGTCTGGATGTTATTGATTTATATTTTCACCAAAAGAAAACTGGACGAAAAAACCGCCTTCTTCGCAACACTGATCGCAGCTTCATCTTTACAGATCACGATCGTAGGAAAAGCGGCATTGGCAGACGGATTATTAAATATGTCGTTAACCGGCGCGATGTTTTGTTTGTTTGAAATTCTGAATCAAAACCACAAAAAATATATTCTGGCTTTTTACGCTTTCACCGCCATAGGATTTCTTGCCAAAGGCCCGATAGCAGTATTAATTCCGGGGGCTGTGTTTTTGATTTATTTATTGAAAAACAAAACCTGGAAATCATTTCTTCGCTTATTCAATATTCCGGGTTTACTTATTTTTCTTACCATTGCCGCGCCTTGGTATGTTTTGGAATATCTTCAAACCGGAGAAAAATTTATCAGTGGATTCTTTTTAAATCATAATGTAAACCGTTTCCAAACGGCTTTGGAAGGACACTATGGCGGAATTTTATATTTCGTTCCGGTTTTATTATTAGGTCTACTACCTTTTACCGCCGTTATTTTAAAGTCATTTTCCAAAATCCGGATTATCTGGACTGATCCATTTTTCTCCTTTTTGTTAATTTGGTTTGCCTTTGTTTTTATCCTTTTTTCACTTTCAGGTACCAAACTGCATCATTATATCATTTACGGTTATTCGCCGCTATGTGTTTTAGGTGGATGGTATGCGGCCAGTAACAAACGCCTCCCGATTGTCTGGCCTTCATTTATTTTATTGATTTTACTGGCCATAATTCCTTTTTTAATTCAAGGGTTTATTCCAAAAATTAATGATGAATATGCGGTTGAAATTATAAAAGGCGTTGCTTCCGAATTTGATATTTACTATGCTGTAACAATGCTTCTGCTGATCACAATCCTGATTATTATTTGGGTTAAAAAAGATTGGGATCTGCAAATCAGAATGGCTGTTGTTGGGTTCATTATGCTTTTTACGATTAATATTTTATGGATGCCGCGACTTGGCGCCTTATTACAGCAACCTGTAAAAGCCGCCGCGCTGATTGCCCAAGAAAAAAGATTTAAAAACATAGTAATCTTCAATCACTATAATCCGAGTTTTCACTTTTATTCAAGACTTTACGCATCAGAGCGCGAGCCAATCGCTGGCGAGGTTGTTTTTGGAAGAAAACCTTCAATGAAGAATTATAAAATTGACACGGTTTATTATGAAAAATATGGAATCGTTTTGGCAAAAGTTGGTGTAAAATAGGAATATACGCTCAAAATATATTTCGTAAATTGTTCTTCACATTTTTCTTTAATCATTTAACGACTATCATTTCCGATTAGGAAAGCCAAACTAATTCGGCGATTTTTGGGTTAATAACTGACCGGGGATTACCAAAAAACTCCGTGCAAATCGACCTGATTTTCTATATATGATGCAATTACCTGTGACCCGGATTGACGCTTCTCAATTCGACGAACTAGATCCAAGAAAATACATTCTGATTAAAGGTGCGCGTGTTAATAATTTGAAAAGTGTTGACGTCGCCATTCCAAGAAATAAATTGGTAGTTATTACCGGGCTTTCGGGTTCCGGAAAATCGTCTCTGGCTTTTGATACGCTTTTTGCGGAAGGGCAGCGGATGTATGTGGAAAGTCTGAGCAGCTATGCGCGCCAGTTTCTGGGACGTATGGAAAAACCTGAGGTGGAATATATTAAAGGAATTTCGCCGGCGATCGCGATTGAACAAAAAGTCAATACAAGAAATCCGCGTTCTACGGTTGGTACTTCCACTGAAATTTATGATTATCTAAAATTACTTTTTGCCAGAATTGGCCATACCTATTCGCCGGTTTCAGGACAATTGGTAAGAAAAGATTCTGTTACGGACGTTGTCAATTATATTCTCGGCCATGAGGAAGGTGCTCGCGTTTTAGTTTTGACAACCTTATTAGTTCGTGATGGAAGATCGATTTATGAAGAATTAACCATACTTCTTTCCAAAGGTTATAACCGGATCATGATCGGTTCAGAAGTAGCCTACATCGAAGAAATTCTGGAAAAACCGGAAGATTTTCCATTGGAAGGAAAAGAAATTTATATTTTAATTGACCGCGCTACGGTTCATAAAGATGATGAAGACACACAATATCGTCTTTCTGATTCTGTTCAAACTGCTTTTTTTGAAGGAGAAGGAATTTGTTATGTTCAGGTTGTAAATGGTGAGCAAAAAACATTTTCTGATAAGTTTGAACTCGATGGAATTGTTTTCGAAGAGCCGACAGTAAATCTTTTCAGTTTTAATAATCCTTTTGGCGCTTGTAAACGCTGCGAAGGTTTTGGAAAAGTTTTGGGTATTGATCCTGAACTGGTAATTCCTGACAAAAATCTTTCGGTTTACGATGGGGCCATTGCGCCGTGGCGTACCGAGAAAATGAGTGAATGGCTGGTTCCTCTGGTACGAAATGGTGCCAAGTTTGATTTTCCAATTCACCGTCCATACAAGGAATTAACGGCTGAGCAAAAGGAACTGCTGTGGACAGGAAATCAATATTTCCAGGGGATTAACGCTTTTATTGCCGAACTGGAAACGCAGACTTATAAAATTCAGTACCGCGTATTATTATCACGTTTCCGTGGGCGCACAACTTGTCCGGATTGTCGTGGATCCCGTTTGAGAAAAGATGCTTCCTATGTAAAAGTGGGCGGCGTTTCAATTACTGATCTGGTTTTAATGCCAATTAATGATGTGATTGAATTTTTCAAATCCGTTGATATTAATGAGCACGACAGAAGCATTGCAAAACGGATTCTGACCGAAATTGAAACACGTCTGGATTATATGAATCGTGTTGGTTTGGGTTATCTGACTTTAAACCGGTTAACAAATTCTTTATCAGGAGGTGAATTTCAGCGTATCAAACTGGCCACTTCGTTGGGAAGTGCGTTGGTTGGTTCGATGTATATTCTGGATGAGCCAAGTATTGGTTTGCATCCGAGAGATACGCAGCGACTGGTTGGTGTTCTGGAATCACTTCGTGATTTGGGAAATACGGTTATTGTTGTTGAACACGAGGAAGAAGTTATGCATGCTGCTGATCAGATTATTGATATTGGTCCGGAAGCGGGTACAGGTGGCGGAAATCTGGTTTTCCAGGGAAACTGGGATGAAATCCGTGAACTGAAATTGAGCGGTGAAGAAAACAGTTTGAATTCACATACACTCAATTTCTTATTAGGTCATGATTCGATTCCTGTTCCGACTGTAAGAAGAAAATCTTTGCATTTTCTTGAAATAAAAGGAGCGAGAGAGAATAATCTTAAAGATGTTGATGTAAAAATTCCTCTGAATAATCTGACGGTCGTAACGGGTGTCAGTGGTTCTGGAAAATCGACATTGATCCGAAAAATATTGTATCCGGCTTTGATGCGCCTCAAAGGTGAATTCAGCGAAGAAGTTGGGAAATATAATGATCTAACCGGAAGTCTGGACCGGGTTGAAGCGATTGAAATGATTGACCAGAATCCGATTGGAAAATCTTCGCGGTCAAATCCTGTAACTTATATCAAAGCTTACGATTATATCCGCCAGATGATGTCGGATTTGCCGATATCAAAAGCGCGGAGCTACAAACCATCTCATTTTTCATTCAATGTGGATGGCGGACGTTGCGAAATTTGTCAGGGTGAAGGCCAGGTGAAGGTGGAAATGCAGTTCATGGCTGATATTTACCTGACTTGCGAAGGTTGTAACGGAAAACGTTTCAAACAGGAAATTCAGGAAGTTCAGTATAACGGAAAAAATGTTTCTGATATTCTGGATTTAACCGTTGACGAGGCCATTGAGTTTTTCAGAGAATCCGAGCCTAAACTGGCTGATAAGTTGATGCCTTTGCAGGAAGTTGGATTGGGTTATGTCGGTTTGGGACAATCTTCTAATACACTTTCTGGTGGAGAAGCGCAGCGTGTGAAACTGGCATCATTCCTGGGTAAAGGTTCTGGCCATAAAGGAAAAATGTTGTTTATTTTTGATGAACCAACAACCGGACTTCACTTTCATGATATCAAAAAATTGCTGAAAGCAATTAATGCTTTGGTAGATCAGGGTGACAGCGTGATCATCATTGAACACAATATGGAAGTGATCAAATGCGCCGACTGGATCTTAGACCTTGGCCCGGAAGGTGGCGAAGGCGGCGGATACCTTACTTTCGCAGGAACGCCGGAAGAAATGGCAAAACTGGAAGGAAACTACACGGCTGACTTTTTGAAAGAAAAGCTTTAAAAGTTTCAGATAGATATATTTTAGTTGAAGTTTGATTAAGGATTGGAATTGTGAAATAAGTCACATAGACTTACGACTCAATTCCAATTTTTTTATGAGTATGGAAAAATATAGTATTATGACGGCTAATGAATTAGCCGATATTTTGGGTTTAAAGCTTGAAAATATAGTGTTATATTGGCCAGATAAAATTTTACAATTGAAAAATATTCTAATTCATGCTTTGGATACTTTCAATGGCAATAAAACAGTTGTTAGATATTGGTTAAGCACATCAATAGCTGAACTTAATGATCAGACACCTTTACAAATTATGGCTTCAACTTATGATTTTTCTTTGATAGATAATGTTCTTGGTCGGCTTGATTACGGCCTTCCCGCATAATAGAATCATTTTCCCCGTTCCACTAAAAATTTCATGTTCAAATAGCCCAAAGCCTCTAAAATTCGTACTTATCTTAAAGTATAGGCATCACTTTTGTGGCTTATTGAAGCAAAACAAATCTTGAAACCATGAAATTATATAAAACCGAACACGGGATATTGCTTGAAAAAGAAGATCAGTTTTACCGCATTCCTGAAACCGACTGGGATAAAGTAGTGAATCGCGACGATCTGTATGACTGGCTTCAGTTACAATCTGAAAATTTAATTCCACTTACCTTCACGGATGATTTCCCAATGCCGGAAGTCCTGGCACCGATTGGTTCTCAGGAAGTTTGGGCTTCGGGAGTTACGTATTTTCGTAGCCGGGAAGCCCGGATGGAAGAATCTGAAAAAGCAGGTGGCGGCAGTTTTTACGACCGTGTTTATGACGCCGAACGTCCTGAATTATTTTTCAAATCAACAGCACCTCGTGTTATCGGGCACAAAGGAACAGTACGCATTCGCCGCGACTCAACGTGGGATGTTCCTGAACCGGAATTGACGCTATTTGCCTCTGAATCGGGAACACTGGTTGGTTATACAATCGGCAATGATATGAGTTCGAGAAGTATTGAGGGAGAAAATCCACTTTATTTACCGCAGGCAAAATCTTATACAGGAAGTGCTGCATTGGGACCTTGCTTATATGTTCCCGAGCAACCACTTTCACCGGAAACTGTAATCGATCTTTCTATTGTTCGTGAAGGCGAAGAAGTTTTTAACGGAGAAATTACACTTTCACAAATGAAAAGAAAAGCGGATGAACTGCTGCGCTTTCTATACCGCGAATTATCGTTTCCAACAGGCTGTTACTTAATGACCGGCACCGGAATTATCCCTCCATCCGACTTTACTTTACAGGTTGGTGATGTAGTCCATATTACCATTGAACCAATCGGAACATTAACTAATACTGTTGGTTAAACGACATAAAAAAAGCAGGTATGATTCATAAATCATACCTGCTGAACTTAATTACAATTTTACTCTGATCTTATGATTTTGATAATGAAGGTGAACCTACAAAAGCGTAGATAACCTGTTTGATCAAACCTGCCAATTTAGTTGCAATAGAATTATTAATTTCCTCATCTTCTTCGCTTTCAAAAAGAGCAACCGGTCCTTCTTCCAATATTCTTTCGTTCAGCGTAACCATGTTGCTCACTTTCGTTGCAAGATTTTTTGTGTAAGAAATCGCTGATTGTCCTGATTGGATAATTACGGTTTTGTTCACAACTGTTTTTGCAGGTGTTTGTTTCGCAACATGTTCTTTTACTTCACGATACTCTTTTCCAGCCTGCAGTTTTTTGTGTGCTACAAACATGTTGTGAGAGTAGCCGGTAGCATTAACCTGAAGGCTGAAAAGGAAAAGGACGATAAGTAATTTTATGGTTTTCATGGCTATGTTATTTTCAGTCTTTTAGAGAATATCGCTGTTCAAAAATCCTTGTAACTAATTGACAGTACAAATATATATGTTTTATCAGGTACATTGCAATACATAGTACCTTGTTTTTAACATTTTTTTTGAAATATTTTTTTACGATTTGTTAAAAACGGCAATCTGACGGTTTAATCCGTCTTTTTTAATGATGGAAAATTAATAACAAAGGTTGCACGACGAAAATAAAAAAAGATGAAAGTGATTATTCGGTCTCCAAACCATATCATTTCGACGATAAAACGAAAAATGCCGACAAGAGATTTGTCGGCATTTTTCAATAATTATCAATTTGAAGTTATTAGCTTCTTATTTTTCCCTGAAGAAAATCGTGATCGGTACGCCTGCGAAGTCAAAGTTTTCGCGCATCCTGTTTTCCAGGTAACGTAAGTAAGGATCTTTCACATGTTTTGGGTTACTACTAAAGAACACAAACGTCGGTGAAGGCGTTGGCAGCTGGATCATATATTTAATATTGATATACTTTCCACGATGTGCCGGCGGCGGATATTTTTCAATTTCAGCCTGCATCACGTCGTTCAATTTAGAAGTAGTGATTTTCTTTGTTTTGTTTTTATAAACCTGCATCGCCATTTCCATCACCTGGTGAATACGCTGTTTTTCAACAACGGACGCAAAAATGATTGGCATATAATTCATCGGCGCAAGTTTTTCCAGCAGCTGCTTTTTGAAAGTATCAGCTGTTTTAGAATCTTTTTCAACCAAATCCCACTTGTTCACCATAATCACGATACCTTTTTTAGCTTTATCAGCCTGACCGATAATCGTGATATCCTGTCCTTCCAAACCTAATGTTGCATCCAAAAGAATGATACAAACGTCAGATTCTTCCATCGCTTTGATCGAACGAAGCGTTGAATAATATTCGATATCTTCATTTACACGGGATTTACGACGCAAACCAGCCGTATCCGTCAAAATGAATTCCATTCCAAAAGCATTGTAATGCGTGTGAATTGCATCGCGGGTTGTACCGGCTATATCCGTTACAATACTGCGGTCAGTACCCGTCAAAACATTCAGGAAAGAAGATTTCCCAACATTTGGACGACCCATAATTGCGATACGCGGAATACCTGCTTCCGGATCTTCAATACCGGGCGTTTCAAAATGTTTAATTACTTCATCCAGCAAATCACCGGTTCCAAAACCAGTTTGAGCAGAAATCGGATAAATTTCGTCGCTCATACCCAGTTCGTAAAACTCGGCAGCAGATTGGTAACGATCCGTTGTTTCAGCTTTATTAGCAACCAGATAAACCGGTTTGTTGAAACGACGTAATACGTTTGCAAAATCCTTGTCAAGGTCAGTAAGTCCCGTCATGGTATCAACCATAAACAAAACTACCGTCGATTCTTCAATCGCCAGTTCAACCTGTTCCCGGATTGCCCCTTCAAAAATATCTTCTGAACCCACTACATATCCACCTGTATCAATCACGGTGAAATATTGATCCGTCCATTCACCATAGCCATAGTGACGATCGCGTGTAACGCCGCTCTGGTTATCCATGATAGCCTTGCGACTTTCGATCAGACGGTTAAAAAGTGTAGATTTACCCACGTTTGGGCGCCCTACTATTGATATAACATTTGCCATTTTTATTTTTCTAATCCCTGCCCGAAAGTTTTTGGCCAGAAACCCATTTACTTATTATCTTAATATAGAACCCTGATTGTCGGGATAATGTTGCAAGACTGAGAATTACGTTTCTTACTCTTCATATCCAAACTGACGAAGCTTGTTTTCCTTGCTTCTCCAATCCGGTTCTACTTTTACATGTTGTTCAAGGAAAACTTTTTTGCCAAAGAAATCTTCCATGTCCTTGCGCGCCTCGCTGCCGATTTTTTTCAGCATCGCGCCTTTTTCCCCAATGATAATCCCTTTCTGGCTTTTACGTTCGACCAGAATTTCTGCCCGGATCACAATCATATCGTCGCGTTCCTTAAATTCTGAAATAACCACCTCGCTGCTGTATGGAATTTCCTGGCGGTAGTTCAGAAATATTTTTTCGCGAACGATTTCCGAAGCAAAGAAACGTTCAGGTTTATCGGTTAGTTCATCTTCATCGAAGTATGGTGGATGAAATGGTAACCGGGTAATAATTGCATCAAACAAAGTCTGGACATTTGCATTCAACAGCGCCGAAATCGGGATAATTGCCGCAGGCTGAATTTCCTTCTCCCATTCTTCTGTCTTACGTTTCAGTTCTTCTTCGTTCGATAAATCAATTTTATTTAACACCAGAATAATCGGTGCATTGGTTCTTTGAAGCAAGGGAATCACTTCATGATCCGCTGCTTTTTCTCCAACTTCGGTAACAAATAAAACAACATCAGCATCTTCAAGCGACCCTTTTACAAAAGTCATCATGGAATCATGCAATTTATATGCGGGTTTTACCACACCCGGAGTGTCGGAATAAACCAGCTGAAAAGGAATTCCTTCATGTTTGCCATTCAGGATTCCCATGATACGGTGACGGGTTGTTTGTGCTTTTGAAGTAATGATGGACATTTTTTCTCCCACCAAAACATTCATTAACGTTGATTTACCTACATTAGGTTTACCAATAATGCTCACAAATCCAGCGCGGAAATCGCGTAGAGGAGCAGGACTTATTATATTTTCGCTCATAATTCTTTTTGTAATTCGTTGATTAAGAAATTTTTACGCTAATTAACCACGAAATTATTACGGTGTTACAGTTAACTTGTCGTCCAGCATACGGTTGGTGTATTGCTGCACAAAAGCTTTCACCTGCAACTCCATCGGGCCTTGTATGGCTGGTAATTTATCTTTCAAATTGTTTTTCAGAAGGTTGTCTTTCTGATAATTATACAAACCTACGGTTTTCTTGCCATCAAATTGCAATATATACGGTCCGTTGAACCATTGATATACACCGTCATAGTTAACAGCAAAGTTCAGCGGCGGGTTCTTAAAGATATTTTTTCCGAAAGCAAAGTAAGGTTTATCGTAATGGAGATAACCTAAAACTGACGGCATTATATCGATTTGTTGTACCAAAGTGGTCGTATCACGGCCAATCATGGTACTGTCGCCGGGAGCATAAAAAAGTATTGGAATGGAGAAGTTTCCAACCGATGTCTGATATTTCGGATAGTGTGCAAAAGTAGCGGCATGGTCCGCTGTGATGACAAAAATCGTGTTTTTAAACCAGGGCATCGTTTTAGCTTTGGCAAAAAAGGCACGTAAAGCATTATCGGTATATCCCATTGTTTCATAAACGGGCAATGGCCCCGTCGGGAATTTCCCTTTATAACGTTCCGGCACTTTGTATGGATCGTGTGAAGAAACCGTGAAAAGCGTGCTCATGAAAGGCTCTTTGAAGGTATTCATTGTTTTCGCCCAATATTGCAAAAATTCTTCATCCCAAATTCCCCAGATGCCGTCGTAATCGGCGTCATTATTATATTCATTTTTGCCATAATATTTTTGGACACCAATTAAATTGACAAAAGCCTGGAATCCCATCGAACCGTTTGGCGCACCGTGGAAAAAAGAAGTTGAATATCCTTTACTTTCCAAAATGGCTGGCAAACTTGGCAATTTGTTGTCGGTATAACGCATGGTAACAAATGGCTCCTTAATTCCGGGAATGCTGGTCAAAACCGAAGGAATTGCTTCAATCGACTTCGCTCCGTTAGCAAAAGAATACCAGTTGACCCGGCTGTGTTGCATCAGAGAATCAATAAAAGGCGTGTATCCTTTGTATGTTCCGTTCTCAAGATCACGGTTATAGGTACCAACCATTTCTTTCCCAAAACTTTCCCAGATAAGGATTACAACATTTTTGGGTTTAAAAGGAAGTTGAATGCTATCGGGCTGATGCATCGGGCTAAAAACCTGACCTGCTTCTTTAAGTCCTGGAAAATAATTTACCCGCTCATAATCCGATCTGCGCATTGTTTTAAATATGCAGAAAGGTGTATTAAGTACGATAAACATTTCCTTTGGCTTCTTCACATATTCTCCTGCATTACTTAATGTGATCGGACGAATACTATGGGCAAAACCTCCGCGGACTCCACCAATAAACAGCTCGACAATAATTCCCATTAACACTGAATGAATCAGAAAAAAGGCCCACACCGGAAGATTTTCTCGTTCTTTAACTTTTAAAATACGCGTTATTTGAACCAAAGAAAGCACCAGCAAAATCCAGATCACAGCTACATACCAGTATCTAAAAATAAACCCGCCAAAAAGAGAACCCATATTATCCTGGTGGGAAAATTCTTTCAGAATTGACCAGGTGGTACGTTTAATTGTGAAACGGTAATAAATAAAATCCATGCAGTTTGCCATGATGGCAATACTGTTGGTGATTACAAAAAGATAATCAAGAAATTTCTGGTAACCCTTTCGATATTTAAATGTGAAGGGGACACACATTAAAAAAATAAAAAGAATATTGACGTAAAAAACGGCAACGATATCAAATTTTATCCCGCCGCTCATTAAATGTAAAGCGTGGTCAAAAGAAATTTCAGGAAAAAAAACTGTATTAAAAGCGTAAAAGAGAATACGGCAGATTGTGAATAAAATCATAACCCAAAGTATCCTAAACAGCAATACAACGTGTATACGCCCCCTTAATGCGGCAGGAGACAAGGAAAAATTCATATATAATCGGATGGTGTCAGGAGGTCGTTGAAAATATTTTTTTAATCTTTTTTACAAAAATAGTTGTTTTTATTGAAACATTAGTCGTATGTTTGCACTCCAATTCAACGACACCGCGGGATGGAGCAGTTGGTAGCTCGTTGGGCTCATAACCCAAAGGTCGCTGGTTCGAGTCCAGCTCCCGCTACAAGAAAAAAAGGTCACTATCGAAAGATGGTGGCCTTTTTGCGTTTTTGGCACTTTTATTAAATTATTCAAAATTGTCCGTTGGCATTAATCCAAAGATCGTTGGTTCGACCGGTCAGGCGATCCTGGCCACCTCCCGCTACAAGAAAAGAAGATCACTATCGAAAGATAGTGGCCTTTTTGCGTTTTCAGGAGTTTTGATTAATTATTCTAAAATTGCTCGTTAGGTGCATAATCCAAAGATCGCTGGTTCGACCGGTCAGGCGATCCTGGCCAGCTCCCGCTACAAGAAAAGAAGGTCACTATCGAAAGATGGTGGCCTTTTTGCGTTTTCAGGCATATTATTAATTATCTCAAATTTTAATCATTGGCATCAACCCAAAGGCTGCTGGCAGGTGACCAGTCAGGTGATTCCGCTCCTATCGTAGTATCCTGTTTATTGCATCAAACCTTCCAATTTCTCCGGCTCCATCGGAGCCTCCTGCAATACCAGGAAACTCCGATGGAGTTAGGGACAGACCCACATTATCGGTATGTCTATAAACAGGATGCTCCAATGGAGCGGTAATAGGAAAATAGATTTCTTGAATAGGAATTAATCTAAGAATTAGGAATTGCAGCCGCAGAGCGGCTCCCTGTTTATAGAAAGAATTTATCACTAGGCAAGGTTTGGCTCCTTCGGAGCCTCCTTCAATATCAGGAAATTCCTACGGAATTAGGCACAGATGTATATCATCAGTATTTCTATAAACAGGGTGATCCTATGGAGCAATGCCTAAAAAAATTATTTCCAATACTCTGATGACCATCTTTGCTTGACAAAAACTAAACCATATCCATTAATTCGCTAATTTACTCTCACTAATAGTAAATGGATTTCATCAAACAATCATCATTATCAAGTGATCCTGGAAAAACTCTTCGCAAATTTCGACAACTACATTCCTCTTAATGAAGAAGAGCGGGAAGATCTTTCCAAAAGAGTTGTTGAAAGAAAAATTAAACGGAGACAGTTCATTTTGCAGGAAGAGGATATTTGCAAGCATTATACTTTTGTGGCAGAAGGTTGTTTCAAAAAATTTCAGGTTGACCAAAAAGGCACGGAACATAATCTACAATTCATTGCCGAAAACGACTGGATCATGGAAATTGACAGCTTTTACAATGAAAAACCGAGCCGTGTTTTCATTGAAGCTATTGAACCTTCGGTCATCTTCCAAATCACCAAACCTGATCTTATTGAACTCTTCATGAGTAACCCGAAATTCAACAGAAATTTCAGGGTGATTATTGAAAACCGTTTTGTAGAGTTAGAAAACCGCGTTTTACAAGCAATCAGTTCTACGGCTGAGGAACGTTATCTTACTTTTTTAAATCAATATCCAAAGCTTTCCCAAAGACTGCCCAACACGCAAATTGCTTCCTATCTGGGTATTACGCCTGAATTCCTAAGTAAAATCAGGAAAGAAATCGCACAGAAAAACAGATAACCCTTAAACTATCTTAAGGGTATTTCTTAAACTTAATTATAGGTCCATTTCTTCTTTAACCTTGACCTTTGTCTTATTAAATTGATCTAAACAATTAAATAAGAAAAGGGTAGCAATGGAAGATATAAAAACAAGACGGAATGGATTTGACCAGCTAGGAAATCTTTATCCCAAAGCAGCAGAAGTTAATATTAGTCAGGATAATATCGCAGGAATAAATTGTTTCTGGTTTATTCCGGAAAATGAAACCTCAAAAAATATAACGATTTTTCTTCACGGCGGTGCATTTGCAGTAGGTTCGATCCATTCGCATGCAAGTATGATCAGCCACTTTTCTCAAAAACTTCAAAGGAGAATTTTATTTATCGATTATGCCCTGGCTCCTGAAAATCCATTTCCGGCTGGGCTTAATAATGTCATTCAGGTATATAAAGAAGTCATTAAAACCCATCCTGACTACGAAACCAGTTTAATTGGTGATAGTGCCGGCGCAGGCCTGATCGTTTCTTCCATAGGTGAAATGTTGAAACAGAATATTCAATTGCCTGAGAAGGTTGTCTTTATTTCTCCATGGATCAGTTTGCAGTTGAATAATCCTTCCATTGAAAGTAACAGAGATATAGATCCGATTTTAAGCCCGGAATATCTGAGACAAGCCGCCGCCGATTATTCCGGAAAAACGCCTTTGGAAATATCCAGTCCGGAAAATGTTCTTATTGATCAATTTCCTCCTGTACTTATTCTGGTTAGTACGAATGAAATTTTGCTGGACGACAGTGTTAATTTTTATAATCGCATCAAACCAATTCAGGATCATGCGGTATTAAATATTTACGAAAATCAAACTCATGTCTGGCCCCTGGCCAATATTTATTCTGAGGCTTCGCAGAAAGCACTGGATGAAGTCAAAGAATTCTTAATCTCCGGGGAAATAAAGATCTTGTAGAAGAAAATAAATCATCAGCAAACTATTAAAATATGAAAGCCGCAGTAACCACAAAAGCAGGAAATCCCGACGTCATAGAAATTCAGGAAAAACCGAAACCAGAAGTAAAGGAAGGTTGGGTATTAATAAAAATAAAAGCGTTTGGATTGAACAGATCTGAAATATTTACACGACAAGGCCACTCACCAAACGTAGTTTTTCCAAGAATTCAGGGAATTGAATGTGTTGGAGAAATTGAGGAAGATCCATCAGGCACTTACAAAGCCGGTCAGAAAATTGCTGCAATTATGGGTGGCCTGGGAAGAGATTTTGATGGAGGTTATGCAGAATTTGCAACGGTTCCGTTAGAAATTACTTTTCCTTTTGAAAGTGATCTTCCCTGGAAAGTATTAGGCGCTATTCCTGAAATGTTCCAAACTGTTTCCGGATCTTTAAATGAAGCTTTGGAAATAAAAGAAGGAGAAACATTGCTGATCCGTGGCGGAACTTCGTCAATCGGTATGTTGGCTTGTCAACTGGCTAAAACAAAAGGCCTGACTGTGATTTCCACCACGAGAAATCCGGAAAAAGAAAAACACTTAAAAGAAAACGGAGCTGACTATGTTTTGCTGGATAATGGCAAAATTAATTCAGATCTAAAAAATCTGTTTCCAAAAGGCGTTGATAAAGTGCTTGAATTGATCGGTATCGAAACTTTAAAGGATTCTTTACAATGTATCCGTCCGAAGGGAATTGTCTGTATGACCGGAATTCTGGGCGGTTCCTGGACGATGAATGAATTTACACCAATGGGTGATATTCCCTCGTTAGGACGCCTTACAGTTTACATGGGTGATGCGGCAAACCTGCATAAAGATTTACTTCAGGAATTCATTGACGCTGTCGCGGAAGGAAAAATCAATCTGAACATTGACAAAACTTTCAGACTGGATCAGATTTCAGAAGCGCATACTTACATGGAAAGCAATCTGGCGAAAGGAAAAATTGTAGTTGAAATTTGATCATTTTGGCAAAATCCCGGTAGCAACATTGCCGGGATTTATTTTTTTAATCTTCAATCAAATCCCGGATAACCACAGAAGCACAGGTTGCACCGAAAGTTGCCGGTAAATACGACATGGTGCCGTATGCAGATTTCTTGTAATTGCTCCCATCCGTCAAAATAAGTGATTCTTTAATTTGTTCTTCGGAAGAAAACACAGCTTTAATTCCTTTATAAATACCTTCCTTTTTCAGGTTTTTCCGAACCTGCTGCGCGAAATTGCAATTGAAGGTTTTAGATATATCAACCGCGCGTATCATCGTCGGGTCCATTCTTCCGCCTGCGCCCATCGAACTTACAATCCGTACTTTCCGGTTATATGCCTCCTTTAAAAAAGTAATTTTTGGTGTGACGCTGTCAATTGCATCAACAATATAATCATAGGCATAAGCCGAAAGAATTTCGTCAACCGCTTCCGGATTGATGAATGTTTTGACAACATGCAAAGTCAATTCCGGATTGATCGCCTTCAAACGCTCCGCCATAATATCTGCTTTGCTAATGCCATGATTAGTCGATAAAGCAGGTAACTGACGATTTCTATTGGTTGGGTCAACGGTATCGCCATCTACGATAGTCATCGTTCCGACACCATTTCTGCAAATAAATTCAGCGGCAAAGGAGCCTACTCCACCCAAACCGATTACCAGCACATGTGCTTTACTAAGTTTGACAAGTTTTTCTCTTCCGATTAATAATTCGGTTCTGGAAAGCCAGGCGAAATCCTCCATTACTGATGAAATAGGTTTAAAAAGTTTTTTTCCACCTGCAAAAGAATCTCTTTTTCGGAAATATCTTTAATCCCGGCTGCGGATTTATAGATTTCTTTAATATCAACATCGGCATCATCTGTCTCCAAAAATATCTGCTCCAAAGGTGTTTCCCGGAAAGTTTTAAGTATTGCGTCATTAAAACCCAGCAACGATTTTCCGAATGATAAATAATATCCGGCATCGATAACCGGCTGAATGATTGACAGTTTATTATTAACGCCATGAAAAATAACCGGAACTTTGATATTTTTCAGCATAACCAAAACATCATTGAAAGCTTTTACACAATGAATAATAATCGGCTTATCAATTTCTTCTGCTAACTCAATCTGCGCCTGAAAAGCTTTCACTTGTAATGCCCGATCGGTCGTCGAAAGTTTATCCAGTCCGCACTCACCAACGGCCAAAACTTCTGGTCTGGTGATATTATTTTTTAAATTTTCAAGCTGTTCATCCAGATTTTCCGTTTCCAGATACCAGGGATGCAGGCCCATACTTACTTTTCTTCCTCCAATATTCTGTTCAAAATTTTTATACAAATTTTCGATAAACAGCACATCAGCATCATGCGCATGTGGATGTGTATGGACGTTGTAGTACATGAAGATGGCGTTTCAGAGAAAAATCACGTTGGTATTTTTAACAAATCTTGCTCAATTTTTCTATAAATTTCATACTACCTGCATGTTATGAAAAGAAAAAAGTTTTCAGGTCTTGTCATAATTCAATTTTTTTTCTACCTTTGCAAGCCAAAATTACGGGTAGCAGAGATTTTACAGCGCAATAATTTGATAATGAGATGAAACGTACCTATCAACCATCGAATCGCAAGAGGAGAAATAAGCACGGATTCCGTGAAAGAATGTCTTCGGCTAACGGCCGGAAAGTTGTAACGGCCCGTCGCAAGAAAGGTCGTTGGAAACTAACGGTTTCAGACGAAAAACGTCATAAGCAATAATCAAGGTTTGAAAGTTTGAGTAGGGTAATACCTGGTTGGTAATACCAAATCGGAGACACCTTGTCTTTAATCGTGTATTAAGTTCGATTAATTCTCAAACTTAATACACGTTTTTTTTCTACGAGAACTTGAAACAAACATTTGGTAAAAATGAGCGTTTGTGCAGCCCGACATTAATTGGAAGGCTTTTTCAGAGAGGTAGTGCGGATGTACATACGTTCTACCTCTTTCCTTTTCGGGTATTGTATATTTATGATACCACTCCTCCCCCATTTCCGCAACTGCTTTTTTCTGTTTCAAAGCGTCAGTTTAAAAAAGCTGTCGACCGCAACCAGGTAAAAAGACGCTGCCGGGAAGCTTATCGCCTTAACAAAGCTTCTTTACTTTCCCTTCCTGCCGAATCAAGGCCGTCGTACATTGCTTTTTTGTATATTGCGAAAGAAATTTCAACTTTTGACGTTATTGAAACGGCCATGAAACAATCGCTTAACCGCTTGTTGAAATTGCCTCCGGCGCTCCGGGAAAATCAAGGTCAATGATCCTAGACAATCGATGAAAAAATATCTTCGTTCCCTTCTTATTGCCACGCCGGTTGTAGCCGGACTGGCATTTGTGTCTTTCAAGCAAGACGACCGTTTGTTTGAAATTGCACGAAATCTGGATATTTATGCAACGCTTTTCAAAGAGCTGAATGCGTATTATGTCGATGAGATCAATCCAAATCAGTTAATCAAAACAAGTATCGACGGTATGCTGCGATCGCTGGATCCGTACACTGTTTATTATGCTGAGGACGATATTGAGGATTACATGACGATGACCACCGGAAAATATAACGGAATCGGCGCCATGGTTAATTCTGCGGATGGAAAACATACGGTCATGATGGTTTATGAAGATACACCGGCTCAAAAAGCGGGTCTTCAACTAGGCGACGAAATCACAAAAATCAACGGGATCGACCTTTCAACCCGTGAAGATTTTGATACAGGAAAATTGCTGAAAGGACAAACACAAACGAGTGTAACGCTGACAATCCAGCGCTACGGAATTCCAAAACCGATTGAAGTTACCATCAATCGTGATATAGTAAAAGTTACGAACGTGCCTTATTACGGCATGATCAGTGAAGATGTTGGTTATATTGATCTTAAAGATTTTACAGCTACCGCTTCCCGCGAAGTGAAAACTGCTTTTCTTGAATTGAAGGGAAAAGGCATGAAACATCTGGTTCTGGATTTGCGTGATAATCCGGGTGGATTATTGAATATGGCGATTGAAATCTCCAATATTTTTATTCCCAAAGGTGAAGAAGTTGTAACGACAAAAGGAAAAGTTAAAGAATGGAATAAAGCTTATACTGCTTACAATCCGGCTTTGGATATCGAAATTCCTATTGCGGTTTTGACAAATGGCAGAAGCGCGTCAGCAGCGGAAATCGTTTCCGGTGTAATTCAGGATTATGATCGTGGTGTTTTGATCGGACAAAGAACATACGGAAAAGGATTGGTACAAACGACCCGTGATCTTTCGTATAATACCAAAATGAAAATCACGACTGCAAAATATTACATTCCAAGCGGTCGCTGTATCCAGGCTATTGACTATGCGCATCGTAATGAAGATGGCAGTGTAGGAAAACTTCCTGATTCATTGATGACGGCGTTTAAAACGCGTAATGGTCGTGTAGTTTATGATGGCGGTGGAATTTTGCCGGATATACTTACTGAAAAAGAAACATATTCTCCTCTGGCCTTATCCCTTGCAAGAAATCGCTTGTTCTTTGATTATGCGATGAAATATCATTTCGAGCATAAAACGATTAAACCGGCTAAGGAATTTCACCTGACAGATTCTGAATATGGTGATTTTGTAAAATGGCTGAGCAACAAAGAATACGATTATACAACGCAGGTAGAAAGAGATTTGAACGATCTGGAAGCCTCTGCGAAAAAGGAAAAATCGATTGATATAATCCAGGATCAGCTTAAAGGATTGAGATCAAAACTGGCACATAGCAAGGATAATGATTTGCAGATTTCTAAAACGGAGATCAAAATGATTTTGGAAGAAGAAATCCTGAAACATTATTATCTGGAAAAAGGAATGCGCGAGGCGTCTTTCAACGATGATCAGGAAGTGAAAGAAGCAATCAAACTTTTCAAAGACAATGCCCGTTACCACGAAATTTTAAAGGGAACGAAGAAGTAGGCTTTCGGCAATCAGCTGTCGGCTGTCATACTCTGGCCGAAATTTAAATTTTAGCAAATTGCCAGCCGATTGCTGACCGCCGAAAGCCGAAGTAATAATTTCAATTCATGCTCTTACTTAGTATCGATACTTCCACCCGCGGTTGTTCCGTGGCACTTCATCATGATGCCGGCTTATTGGCTGACTATGAATTATATACTGATCGCTCCTCTTCTGCCATGTTGACGACTTTGATCAGCAGTACGGTTGAACATTCTGGCCATACATTGCAGGATCTTGATGCTGTGGTGATAGCCAAGGGTCCTGGTTCTTATACGGGGTTACGCGTCGGAGTTTCCACTGCCAAAGGATTGTGTTATGCTATCGATAAACCTTTGATTGCAATTAATACACTGGAAGCAATGGCTCTTCAGGTTTTGCCATTTTTTTCAAAAGATTTTCTTTTTTGTTCAATGATCGACGCGCGGAGAATGGAAGTTTATGCTTCTGTTTTTAATGCCGATCTGGAAATTATTGAGCCGACCAAAGCCGTTATTTTGCAGGAAGATTCTTTTCAAAATATTCTTGAATCGAATAAAGTAGTTTTTTTCGGTGATGGTGCTGCCAAGTGTAAGCCTTTATTTGAACAAAATCCTAACGCATTTTTCCTTTCTACGGAAATTCGTCCCTCAGCAAAAACTGTTGGAATGCTGGGAATTAAGGCTTTTGAAAAAGGTGAATTTGAAGACATTGTGACTTTTGAGCCGTATTATCTTAAAGATTTTATGGCACCTCCTGCACGCAAAGTTACGCCTGCTGTTTAAGCGGATATTCATTTTTATTGATTTCCTGAAAACAAACTTTCCTTGATTTGTGTTATTCTTTCAAACACAGTAAAATTTATGGAAACCGAAGAAATTGTTAACCGTGTAGCCACCAGTGGCATTGTATCGTTTGATCTTGAAGAACTTTTTCATCCTGGTGAAAGGGTAATTTACGATTTGAAAGATAATCTTTACATGGGCATGATCCTTCGCGAAAAGGATTTTCGTGAGTTTTTGAAAGCAAATGACTGGTCTGAATATACAGGTAAAAATGTAGCCATTATTTGTTCAGAAGATGCTATTGTGCCAACCTGGGCATATATGCTTTTGGCGATTCAGCTTCAACCTTATGCAAACGCAGTTGTTTTCGGAGATTTAAATGCTTTGGAAGACAAACTTTTTGCTGATGCAATTGGTAAAATCGACGCGGAAGAATTCCGTGGTAAAAAAGTGGTTATCAAAGGATGCAGCAAACTTCCTGTTCCGATTTCAGCTTATGTTGAAATTACAAATCTGTTGAAACCTGTCGCACAAAGCCTGATGTTTGGCGAACCTTGCAGCACAGTTCCTCTTTATAAAAAACCGAAAGTCTAGATTTCCGAATTTCCTTCTTCAATATCAACTTCCATTTCTTCGGTTTCTTCTTTCAGTAATCGAAAACTCATTCGGTGATAGGAACATGTTCCATGCAGCCGGATCGCTTTTCTGTGATGGATCGTTGGATAACCTACATTTGTTTCCCAGCCGTAATGCGGATGTTGAAGTGCTAATTCACTCATCAGATTATCACGGTAAGTTTTCGCTAGAACTGACGCAGCAGCAATCGATAAATAATGTGCATCGCCTTTGATAATACAGGTATGCGGAATCATCGGATACGGTGTAAAGCGATTTCCATCCACCAGCAAATGTTCCGGTTTTGTATGAAGTTTATCCACAGCAAGATGCATTGCTAAAAAACTTGCTTTCAGGATATTGATTCTGTCAATTTCAAAATTATCAACTTCTGCAACCGCCCAGGCAATCGCTTCCCGCATAATTTCTTCCTGTAAAATTTCTCGCTGAACCCGGGTAAGTTGTTTTGAATCGTTAAGAAATTCATGGGTATAGTCCAATGGCAGAATTACAGCCGCAGCAACCACCGGTCCGGCCAGACAACCACGTCCCACTTCATCCAATCCCGCTTCACGGACGTCTTTGTTGTAATACGATTTTAACATCAGTCTTCAAGAATATTAGCCATAAAGGTACTCTTTGTGCTCAAAGCAATCAAGAGCAGCGTCACGGCCCAATAGAGATAAACACGATAATAATCACTCACATCACGGGAAACCACATTCCGCGATTTTACTTTTTCAATCTGATTTATTTGTTTGAAAACAGATCCAAGTGCCGTATTATCAGTTGCACGAAAATATTTCCCGTCTCCTAAATCTGCAATTTTCTGTAATTCACTTTCATCCACAGCCGAATTTGAAACGTTTAAACTGTCGGAAGCTTTTATCAATTTTGTGGTTTTTCCTACCGAAATACTGTAAACCCGAACGCCAAAAGCTTTTGCCAATTGTGCAGCTGTCGTCGGACCAAGATTCCCGGAAGTATTATCACCGTCGCTAATTAATATGGCAACTTTACTTTCACCCGAAGTTTCCCGCATGCGGTTTACGGCAACTGCCAGTGCGCTGCCAATTGCCGTTCCGGCTGTCGGGATCATGGTTGGTTCAATTTCATCCAGAAAACCATATAACAATTCGTAATCCGTAGTAAGCGGACAAAGAGATACGGCTTCTCCGGCAAAAATAATGAGCCCGATCCGGTCTTGTAAACGTCCCTGAATAAATTGTCTGGCTACTTTTTTCGCCGCTTCCAAACGGTTAGGACTCAGATCCTTTTCCAGCATGGATTCCGAAATATCAATCAAAAGCATTATATCAATTCCCTCCGAAAACTGATCCGTTCTTTCTGAAACAATTTGCGGACGTGCTAACGCCACAAGAATTAATGCAAGCGCTATCGCAATACAAACCGGTTGGAAAAATCTTAAAAGCGTCAGCCAATCCATTCTCGACCGCTCCTTATTGTAAGTAATAACAAGCCGCTGACGATGTTTTCGATGAAATGCACTTCTCAGCCAGAATAAAAACGGAATAGCGGGAAGAGCATACAAAAAGTATGGATAAACCCACTCGTAAGACCTGAGCATATCCAGTGTAAACCATTTCAGCGAAAACCATTGTTCCATAATCAGATCTCAGAAGGTGTATTATTTTCCAGAATCTGTCTGCGTTTATTTCGATAGAGACGCATCGCTCCCATTTTCAATACTTCGAGTGATTTATCCATTTCTTTGGACTTTACTTGTCCATAAATGATTCCATCCATATTTTTTAGCGCCACGGCCAGTCCTTCGTCGGGCATATTATCCATAATTTCTCTGGTGGTATAGGTTGCAAAAGGTTTTTTTTCCAACCGTTCCAGGTAATTTTTCCAGACGATAATTGCTTTTTCCGCGTCTTTAATATCGTTATGTTCTCTGGCATTTTTCAGCAAACGATTATAGGAACGATTATATTCCATATGCCTCCGTTGCAGTTTAAACAATTGCCATTGTTTGTAAATATCACTTCCAAAAAGCCAGTAAACACTTCCTGCTACGCCAATAGCCAGTGTTAAAAAACCGATAAATATTGAAAAATTGAACTCATGACTTAGCGGCAATAAACCGATTTCAGGTTTTAAAGAAGTGGTATCTGTGATGCCCTTAAAATTACTTTTTCGTAAAAAAATAGAATCCGTTGTTGTAAAAATCGCAGTGCAATCTTTTCCGTTAAAAATAAAAACAGGTATTTTCAGTGTTTGTCCTGGCGTAATGTTAAAGGTTACCAATTGATAAACGGCGCTATCAAGACTTCCTTTCTGGTCGGTACTTGAAGTGAAATTTTTCTTTGAAAGAACTTCAAAAGTTGAAAAATTATAGGTTGTGTCCGGAAAAAAAACTTCGGTTTTAGGCGGATGTCTAAAACTCAGCGCATAAAAAAAAGGTTTTCCAACCTCAATACTATCCGACAGGAATTTTCCCTTTGGCAATGATTGGCTCAAAACTTTTTCAGAAAACAGATTTCCCAACATTATCACGCAAAACAAGAAAATTGTTCGCGACAAATGATAACCGATACTTCTGTTGAAAAGGGAAAACAATTTTATTTGACTTTTTAATTACTGGTTTTATTTCAAATTTCAGGATGAAGCCATCCCGCCTTTGGCATACCGTCTGATTTTGAAAAGGCGGATTAGAGCCGGTACATAATCCTCCTGCGTATTAATGGAAATATAATCTGCGCGGTTCTGGTGACAAAGTTTTTCCAGTTCCGCACTTCTGCTTTGAAAACGATTGGCCATATCTTCACGGTATTGGCTGGATGAAGTATTTACCCAGGTTGTCCGTTGTTTTTCCGCGTCGTAAAGCGGAATAATTCCCAGCCTTGGCAAACTCGTTTCCCGAAGATCATACAAATGAATGACGATCAGATCATGTTTTCTGGCAAGCGCTTTCAGGTTATGCTGGTAATTGGTATCAATAAAATCAGAAATCAGAAATATAAGGCTACGTCGCCTCAAAACATTTAACGCAACTAAAATAGCATCTGAAATATTAGTTTTTGTTGATTCCGGTATCAGTTTATAAAGTTCAGAAAGCAAGCTATATCCATGTTTCATTCCGTCCGACGGGCGAATATATCTTTCATTTTTATCTGAAAAACACAACAGACCCACCCGGCTCGCTTCCTGAATCGCGGATAAAGTCAATACACCGCAGATTTCTTTGGCGATATCAATTTTGAGTTTATTTATCTCTCCAACACGCTGTGAAGCACTCACATCCAGCATAAAAAATGCTGTTTGTTCCTTATCCTCCTTAAAAATTTTTATAAAAGTTCCATGGCCTTTTGCCGACGTATTCCAGTCTATAGCACGAACATCGTCGCCGTACTGATACAGGCGCAGATCGTCATATTCCAGTCCGGAGCCTTTAAAAACGGAATGAAAGTTTCCATGTCTCTCACTGGTGACCGCCTTCCGCATCCTAATTTCGTACTTTCGGAGTTTCCCCAAAAACAGTTCAAACATGTGTTTTCCGAAAAAATTACCACCTTTGCAACTTATTGCAGCTAAACAAAGATAGGTATTTTGGGAATTATGACGCGACGGATTATTAATTTCTCATTCAGTTTGATATTGGTGGGAAGTATAACCATGATTTTTGCGGGCTGTTATAAGGAAGAAACACCACCAGATGGAACACTTTCTGAGGAAAAAATGGCAGACATTTTAACCGATATTCATATTGCAGAATCGCGTGTTACCCGTTTACAGCTCAAATCTCTGGATTCTTCTATCCTTATTTTTGATCAGCTTAAACAGGAGGTTTGGAAGAAGAATAAAGTGGATACGCTTGTTTATAAAAACAGTTATTCTTTTTACATGACACATCCGCAATATATGACGCGTATTTATGAAAACGTGGTGAAGCAAATTGAGCAGAGGGAAAAAACCAAAAATATAAAGCCTTGAAAATTCTTCTTTAACTATAAACTAATCACAAGTGAACCAAAATATTGTAGTAATCCCCACCTACAACGAAATTGAAAATATTGAAGCGATTATCCGAAAGGTTTTCAGCCTTTCAAAACCTTTCGATGTATTAATTATTGATGATGGCTCACCAGATCAAACTGGCGCTGCGGTGAAGGAATTACAGAAAGAATTTAGCGGATCTCTTCATCTCGTTGAAAGAAAAGGAAAACTTGGTTTAGGAACTGCTTATATCCATGGTTTCAAATGGGCTCTTGAAAAAGGCTACGAATATATTTTTGAAATGGATGCAGATTTTTCTCATCCGCCGGAAGATTTGATCCGTTTGTATCAGGCTTGTGCTGAACAGGGACATGATGCCGCTATCGGCTCACGCTATATAACCGGCGTAAATGTAGTAAACTGGCCGATCAACCGTGTTTTGATGTCTTATTTTGCAGGATATTATGTGCGGACAGTCACCGGAATGCCAATTATGGATCCTACGGCCGGTTTTATTTGCTATACACGAAAAGTTTTAGAAACGATTGATCTGGACCATATCCGGTTTATCGGTTATGCGTTCCAGATTGAAATGAAATTCAATTCCTGGAAATATGGGTTTGACATTGTAGAGGTTCCAATCATCTTTACAGACCGGACAAAAGGAGCCTCTAAAATGTCTCGCGGGATTTTTAAGGAAGCAATTTTGGGTGTGCTTAGCCTTAAAGTCAACAGTTATTTTAAAAGATATATTCCTGCTAAAAAGCAAGTTCAGAAATAGCCAGCCAGCTCATGAGCCCGGGGGCTATTTCTAATGATGTTTCATCTACGTCAAAGGTTGGGGTATGCACGCCGGAAATAATTCCTTTGGCTTCATTACGCGTCCCCAATCTGTAAAAACAGGAATCGACCACCTGGGAATAAAATGCAAAATCTTCTCCTGCCATCCACAGGTCAAGATCTACGACATTTTCTGCACCCATATATTCGGTAGCCGCGGTTCTTACCCGGCGGGTTAATTCCGGATGATTTTTCAAAAACGGATATCCTTTTACAATTTCAAAAACACAGCTTCCGCCCATGGCTTCTGCCATGCCCTCCGCCATTTTTTTCATTTTTTTCAATCCGTCTTCACGCCATTGTTCATCCATACAACGCCAGGTTCCCTGTAAGGTAACTTCGTTTGGAATGACATTCGTAACGCCATCTGCAATAAAACGCCCGAATGACAAAACAGCAGGGTTTGACGGTTTTCTGTAACGACTGATGATTTGCTGCAACGCCACAACGATGTGTGAGGCAATTAAAATCGGATCTATTAACTGGTCTGGTGCCGCTGCGTGGCCCCCTTTTCCGATCACGGTCACATATAATTCATCTGTACTGGCCATGTACATGCCTTCACGGAAACCGATTTTACCAACCGGAATATTAGGAGCAACATGCTGGCCCATCATACTTAATGGTCTTGGGTTTTCAAGAACACCTTCTTTAATCATCAAAGAAGCTCCGCCCGGTGCTTTTTCCTCAGCAGGTTGAAAAACAAGTTTTACTGTTCCTTCAAACTGGTCTTTTAACTGGTTTAAAATTCTTGCAGTGCCAAGTAATGAAGCTGTATGCACATCGTGCCCGCAAGCGTGCATAACGCCTGGTACAAGCGATTTGTATGGAACATCGTTTGCCTCAACAATCGGCAGCGCATCCATATCTGCACGTAAACCGACAATTTTTTTACCCGGATTTTTTCCTTCGATCAAAGCAACAAGTCCGGTTCCTGCAATACCTTCCTGCGGCGTTAGTCCCAATGCACGAAGTTCTTCCGCAACAAATTGTGCAGTTTTAAATTCTTCAAACGACAATTCCGGATTGGTATGTAAATGCCGGCGATTTGCGACAACGCTCGCCGCCTGTTCCTTCGCGAGTGACTTTATTTTTTGTTGCAGGTCAAACATATTTACAAAGAGAAAATGAATACTATGAGCACACCAGAATTAATACTTTTTCCGGTATAAGCCCGGCAAAGGTACGAAGAAATAAAATCGGGCAGAATGGCGAAATCCAGGTATTCATAAAAATCAGAAGATTTATATGGCTCTTTTAGTAACAACAATGCCTAATTTTAAAGTACTTCTAAGAAAAAAAAGTAATTTTGGCTTAACACATCAATATAGCAAAAAACGTAATGACGCATCAGGATTTTCTTAAAGCGTTGGTTTGTCCGCTTACCGGCAGTCCATTAACAATCGCCGCAGACGGCAAAACGCTTACCAGTGAAGACGGTACAATCTATGAAGTAGGCGACACAGGAATTGTCAACATGCTTTATCCTAAGGAGTTACTACCAGGCGACGCACACGAACAATATCTTTACGATCAGGCATTTCTTCGTTATGATAAAGGCGTTTCATGGGTTTTTGAAACTTTAAATCACTCGGACGAAGCAGCCACACGCCGCTTTTTTATTGATTTGATGGATCTTAAACCAGGCATGAAAGCACTTGAAGTAGGTGCCGGAACCGGAAAAGACTCTGCTTTAATTTTGGAAAAAGTAAAACCAGGCGGAACTGCAGTTTTATCTGATTTATCTCCAAATATGCTGAAACTTGCTCAGGAGAAACTTTCTACTGACGATGTTAACGTTCATTACTTTTTAGGAAATGGCTCATATTTGCCGTTTGCCGACGATACTTTTGACGCTGTATTCCATTTTGGCGGTATCAATACTTTCTCAGAAAGAAAAAGAGCATTTGACGAATTGACACGCGTTGTTCGTCCGGGTGGAAAAGTGGTTGTGGGTGACGAAAGTGTTGCGCCATGGTTACGGAACACGCCTACTTATGCTACTTTATTGAAAGCGAATCCTCTTTTCCGTGCCGAGGTACCGATTGAGGATGTTCCTGCAAATGTTGAGAATTTCAAATTGCACTATGTTTTCGGGAATGCTTTTTATGTAATGGAATATACTGTTACTGCAAAAGCTCCGGAAGTTGATATTGATCTTCCGATTCCTGGAAAAGATTTCGTAGATAACTGGCGTTTGCGCGCTGAAAAAGCGGAAGCTTAACAGAAATTTAGCAGTTGATTTACAGCAAATCAGTTTGTTGTAAATAATTTGCCGCAAGGCAGACTTTTGAATCAATAAAAATATGTGGGTTAAAAAAGGAGTAGTATACAAGCCGGATGGGACTTTGCCGCACAGTCTTTCGCATGCACAGGTTCCATTTGCTTACAAGCATAAAGATTTTTTACGCGTTTATTTTTCATCCCGTGATGCAAGCGGTCAATCCAGACCAACTTTTATCGACGTAGATTATGAAGATCCTTCCAAGATTCTTTATATCCATGACAAACCGGTACTTGAATTAGGCGGTCCGGGAGAATATGACGAAACCGGCGCAATGCCAGCCTGGTTTGTGGATATGCCAAACGGAGATATCTGGCTTTATTATACCGGCTGGAACAGAACACATAATTCATATCGCCTGTCGATGGGATTATCTGTCAGTAAAGACGGCGGATTGACATTTGAAAAAATGTTTAAAGGCCCGATTATGGATCGCAGCATTCAAAACCCGATCTGGGCTGCACAACCTTCTGTGATGCGTGAAGACGACGGGACATGGAGGATGTGGTACATTTCAGGACATAAATGCGAATACATACACGGATATCCCGAGCCATTCTATCGCGGACAATCTGCTACTTCTAAAGATGGAATTCATTGGGATATCAGTGATATTCCAACGCTTGATTTCGACGATTTCCTGCACGCTGTTGGCCGTCCAAGTGTTTTTAAAGAAAATGGTATTTACAAAATGTACTATTCTTACAGAAACGCAACGGATTATCGCACCGACCGTAACCAAAGTTATCGGTTGGGTTATGCAGAATCAACGGATGGAGAAACCTGGGAACGCAAGGATAATCTGGTTGGAATTGGAAAATCTGACAACCCGGAAGATTTCGATTATCAAATGATCAACTACGCCAACTATTACGAACATAACGGCAAGAAATATCTGCTTTATAACGGTAATGGATTTGGTGCAGCAGGATTCGCCTACGCGGTTTGGGAAGATTAAATCTTTCGTTAACTAAAAAGATAACCAAGGTCATTATTTGACTTAAAAAAGAATTATAAATTTGTGAATAACAAATTAAGACAGCAGAATAATAAATTTAACCATGTAACTATCAGTAAGTTATATTCAATTTAAAATTCGTTTTTACAATTTGTTATTCACTTTATAAATCGAAAATCAACAACAAGATGAGCACACTTCAGCAGCAATTTAACAACGACGGATATGTTATCCTTCGTAATTTTTTAGATAAAGATTTAATCAATTCAATTTATACCGAGGCGCGCAAAATTTTTGCTGTCCAGATAAAAAGAGCAACCGGAAAATCGGTTGATATTGATGATAAGGATGCTTTCGAAAATGCAATGTTTGAATTTTTCGAAAAGGATTTTAATGCTTTTGTCAATACCGGAAAAACGGTTCAACATTCATTTTCATTACATAGATTGGGTGTTGATCCGCAAATTGAAGATTTACTGAAACAAGTTGGTATATCAAATCCGATTATCGGAGCTCGTCCTGCGATGCAGTTTAACAGTCGTTTTTTGTCAAAAGATGGCAGCAAACACTGGAAACTGGATGCACACCAGGACTGGCGCACAGGCCAGGGATCTTTGGATAGTACGGTGATCTGGTTTCCTATGGTTGATGCAGGTGCTGATATTGGTGCTTTGCAGGTAATTCCGGGAAGCCACAAAACAGGTTTGAAAGAATCCAGTACTTCTGGTTACCAGGGCGGAATTACAGCGGGAATTAAAGATGAAGATTTTGTTCAGACTGAATTTTCAGTAGGTGATATTCTGATTTTTTCTGCTTTTCTGGTACATCAGTCTGGAAATAATATTACCAATAACATCCGCTGGTCGGTTCAGTTGCGGTATAATAATCTTGACGAGCCTACATTTATTGAGCGCGGATATCCGATGGCTTATATTTATGCTCCTGAAAAGGAACTTGTGACGCCGGATTTCCCAAGCGTGCAGCAATTACAGCACGTATTTAGCTGAGAAAGTAATGGCTTTGCCATTTTGTGACGAAACGTGAAGAATATCAGCTAATCCATTGACAGTTAAATATTATGAATAAGGTAAGTGTAGTTATACTTACGTTCAACCAAGCCGCTTTTATTGGTAAAACGATAGAAAGTGCTTTGAATCAAACGACAAATTTTGATTACGAAATACTTGTCGGCGACGACTTCTCAACGGATGGAGCGAGAGATATTATTTTAGATTATCAAAACCGGTATCCCGGAAAAGTAAAGGCCGTTCTGCATTCCAAAAATCTTGGGCAGAACGGTCTTTTCAATACAATCGAAACACTTAAACTTGCTGACGGACAATACATTGCGCCCTTAGATGGTGATGATTACTGGACCGACACGACTAAGCTTCAAAAACAGGTCGATTTCATGGATTCACATCCTGATTATTCCGCCTGTTTTCATAATGCGCTGATCACTTTTGAAGACGGATCTCCTTCCGTTGAAGTGAACCCGCCAAATCAAAAGGAAAAAATCGAAATGGAAGATCTTATCGGAGAAGATGAGATCTGGTTCATGGCAACTTCGGCTGTGATGTTTAAAAACCATCTGATGTATTATCCTGAATGGTTTTTGAAATCAACGAGCGGTGATATTCCACGTTATGTGATTTTGGCAAAACATGGCCCGATCGGATATATTCCGGGCGTTATGTCAGTTTATAGAAAAAATAAAGGCGGAGCCAGCTTTAAGGATCATTATCGTGACGTACGTTTTTTACGTAACCGGATTATGATGTACAAAGGCATTAACGAAGAGACAAATCACCAGTTTGATAAATCTCTGCGGAAAAACATTGCGAGGTATTATCGCATGTTGCTGGACGCCAGGCAAATGTCAAAAAGCTATTTCAGAAGAGCTGGTCTGGCTGCAAATTATCTTTTTCTTAAAGGCGCTGATCTTAGAGAATGCAAGGATGTGACGCGTGATTATATTTTGCCAAAATGGTTGATGAGCGCTTACAGTTTTGTAGCCCTGCTGCCATACCGTTTTCGCCAATCGAGTCATTGAAAAATCAATTCTGAATGACTATGATCAAAGTTTCCGTTTGCGTTCCTACATTTAATCACGAAGAATATATTGAGCAAATGCTGAAAGGCGCGCTCATGCAGGAAACTGATTTCGCTTTTGAAATTGTAATCGGTGACGACGCCTCCACAGACAATTCGCAGGAGATTATTCAAAAATACGCTGAACAATATCCTGAAATAATCAGAGCCTATTTGCATAAAGAAAATCAGGGACCAGATAGTCCACGGGAATTTGCCGGAAGAAATAATGTGCTTCAATTATTGAAAGCCTGCAAAGGTGAATATGTGGCGATGTGTGAAGGCGATGATTATTGGACGGATCCGCATAAACTTCAAAAACAGGTTGATTTTCTGGATTCTCATCCGGATTTTTCAATTTGTCACCACAATATGCTGGTAACTTATGAAGACGGATCACCGGGCCATACTTTCAATAAGGATTCTCAGCCACTTGTTTCTACTATTGACGATATTCTTCAGGATCGATGGTTTATGGCAACAGCAAGCTGGATGTACCGGAATTATTTCCTGACAGAAGATTTTGCTCCCTGGCATGCGCTTGCAGCTGCGGGCGACTGGGCGTTAAGCATTCAGCTGGCCGCCAAAGGGAAAATTGGTTATCTGCCTGAAATAATGGGCGTGTATAGAAAACACAGCGCAGGACTTAGTAATGTCCATTCAAATGTGAATGTCTGGTTTTTGAAAAACCGGAAAGAAATGTTTGAAAATGTAAACCTGTGGCTGGATAAAAAATACGACGCAACAATTATCAAGACCGTTGCCAACTATGGCGAACAACTACGAAAACTAGAAAAAATTGGCAGTTCAATATAATACTCTTTAATTTGTACTGTTTTTCAATCCGAATATAGATGAAGCTAAGTGTTGTAATACCAGCATATAACGAAGAAGAATCGATCACTGACACTTTAAGGTCTCTTTATCAAACCTTGAAGAAGTACAATATTCCGCACGAAATTTTCGTGACGAACGATAATTCAAAAGATGGAACAGTACGTGTGCTGGATGAACTTTCTATCGAAATTCCAACACTTGTTTACCAGACCAACCTTGGACCTAACGGTTTTGGATATGCGGTTCGTTATGGTCTTGAACGTTTTTCAGGAGATTGCGTAGCCGTTTTTATGGCCGACTTATCTGATGATCCTGAGGATCTTGTAAAATATTACAACAAAATGTTGGAAGGCGATTACGATTGTGTTTTTGGATCGCGCTGGGAAAAAGGAGGAAAAGTAATCGATTACCCTGCTTTGAAAAAAGTAATCAACCGGGTTGCCAATTTCATCGTACGGATAATCATGGGTATCAAATATAACGACACCACCAACGCTTTCAAATTATACAAAAGAGAAACGATTGAAGGTATCAAACCTTTTCTTGCACCGCATTTCAACCTTACAATTGAACTTCCTTTGAAAGCGATCGTTCGTGGTTATAATTACGCGGTAGTTCCTAATAGCTGGACAAACCGGAAATACGGCGAGTCAAAATTGAAGATTAAAGAAATGGGAAGTCGTTATTTCTTTATTTTGATGTATTGCTTCATTGAGAAATTTTTCTCCCGCGGCGATTACATGAAGAAATCAGTAGCTCCGAAAAAAGAGGTTAGCAGATAATCTTAAAACAATATACATTTTTGAAAGCGTACATTTATGTGCGCTTTTTTATTTTATCCACTCCTGAATAAAAGTCATTTTATGAGCGAGATAGGAAACAAAAAAGCCCCATCCTATTGCACTTAATGTCATATATAAAAAAATAGAAGTCCTTGGTACACGGAAGGCTACGGCCAGCGCAGTACCAAAAATCGGCGTAAATAACGGAGGCGTCAAAAGTGCAATACCAATGATCCCGAATTTTTTCCAGATCCGCACCGCCATCCGGTTTGTTTTACTAAATCTTTTTGGATCTCCTTTTCTGTATTTTTTTAGAAGTGCCTGAATACCTTTTCCAACGTAAGTCACAACCAAAACACTGAACATCATTCCGGCGATTGAACATAGCGCAGTTTCAATCCAGGTCAGGTTCAAAATGACTCCGGTAATCGGACCTCCAAAAAATTTAAGCGTACTGGCTAGCGCAACTGATATATATTTCAAAAAAATCCCTTTCATTTAAACTTTTACTTGTATCATTTCCAAGGCAAAGCGCCTTGTAGCTTCATTGGTGTCAACGTAGTCAAGGTAAGTCGGATTTTCAACATAATCAATTTTAGCAATGCTTTCAATAATCACATCCGAAATTTCCAGAAAACCAATTCTATCCTGAAGGAACGCTTCAACTGCAATTTCATTGGCTGCATTTACAATACATGCCGCATTTCCTTTTTTCTCCAACGCCTGATAAGCAATGGCAAGGTTTCTGAAAGTTTCCAGATCCGGCTTTTCAAAGGTTAATGAAGGATAAGCCGTAAAATCAAATCTTGGAAAAGATGACTTCAATCGGTATGGATAATGAAGCGCATACTGAATTGGTAATTTCATATCGGGCAAGCCCATTTGCGCTTTGATACTTCCATCTTCAAACTGCACCATCGAATGAATAATGCTTTGCGGGTGAACGATCACATCAATCTGGTTTGCAGAAAGATCGAATAACCATTTGGCTTCAATTACTTCCAAACCCTTATTCATCAATGTGGCGGAGTCAATCGTAATTTTCGCCCCCATACTCCAATTCGGATGTTTGAGTGCCTGCAGTTTGGTAACCGATGCTAAAAAAGCACTATCTTTTCCACGGAACGGTCCGCCGGAAGCCGTCAGGATTATTTTTTCAATCGGATTATTTTCTTCTCCCGCCAAACATTGGAAAATCGCAGAATGCTCTGAATCAACCGGGTAAATGCTGACATTATATTCTTTGGCAAGATTCGTGATTAATTCTCCCGCCACAACCAGCGTTTCTTTATTTGCCAGAGCAATATCTTTTCCCGCTTTTATGGCATGGATGGTTGGTAATAAACCTGCGTAACCAACCATTGCTGTTAGCACAATATCAATAGAATCAGATTCTACAACGGAAACCAACGCCGAATTTCCACCATATACCTTTATGGAAAAAGAAGAAAGTGCGGCAGACACTTTGTCATAAAACAACTCGTTGCCTATCACAACCACCTTTGGCAAAAACTTCACTGCCTGTTCGATCAGCAAATCTGCATTGTTTTGTGCTGTGAGCACTTCCACAGAAAATATTTCCGGATTGGCTTCAATGACATCCAAAGCCTGCGTTCCGATAGAACCTGTGGAGCCTAAAATGGCTATTCTTTTTTTTGACATGGTTTCTTTAATAAAAACTTTACAGCGAATTAATCTTCGTCAGCGCATCTGCGATGTTCCGGTCGTTGGAAAGTCTGGGTACTTTATTTTGCCCGCCCAATTTTCCGCTGGCTCTCATATAATCGATAAAGGAATTTTTACGCAACGGAGTCATTACCAACTTACGTAAAATGCTTCCCTTAATTAAATCATCATAATAAACATTTAATTCCGTAAGCCGCCTGTCAATATCATTCACAAACTGTTCCATATTTACCGGCAACGTTGCAAATTCAACAAACCATTCGTGATATGGCAAACTTCCCTGATTTGGTGTGACCATCGGCGCAACGGTAAATTCAACCACTTCCACTTCCGGATGACGTTCCATGGCATAGCGAAGTGCTTTTTCAATCTCTTCGCCAATGACATGTTCTCCAAAAGCGGAAATAAAATGTTTAATTCTCCCGGTCACCAAAATCCGGTACGGATCCGTTGAAACAAACTTGATCGTATCACCAATGGAATAACCCCAAAGGCCGGCATTACTACTTACGACTACCGCATAATTTTTACCGATCTCAACCTCTTTGATCGAAAGCCTTTTCGGTTTGTCGTCAAAAAAGTTTTCAACCGGAATAAACTCGAAAAAGATGCCTGAATTTAAGAGCAAAAGCAGCCCTTCTTCCATTTGGGAATCCTGGTAGGCGAAGAAACCTTCTGACGCCGGATACAATTCAATTGAATCGATTCTTTTTCCGATCGATTCGTAAAGTTTTGCTCTATACGGTTCAAAGTTTACGCCGCCATAAATAAAGAGAGAAAAGTCCGGAAAAACGTCTTTGATCTTCTTTCCTGTTCTGTCAATAATCCGGTCAAAATACATCTGAACCCAGGGAGGAATTCCGGAGATCAGCGACATAGGCTGGTCTATTGTTTCATCAATGATTTTGTCCAGTTTCGTCTCCCAGTCTTCAATACAATTGGTCTCGTAACTTGGTAATTGATTCGCCCGTAAATAGGCAGGAACGTGGTGATTGGAAATACCTGACAAACGTCCGGTTAGTACGCCGCCGGTTTCTGTCATCACAGGACTTCCTGAAAGAAAGATCAGTTTATTGTCCAGAAATTCAGCCTTTCCTGTTTCAGCAATATAGCTTAAAATAGCGTTTCTGGCCGAATTTATATGATTTGGAATTGATTCCTTTGTTATGGGAATATATTTTGTACCAGAAGTCGTACCTGATGTCTTGGCAAAATAAAGCGGTTTTCCCGGCCAGAGAATGTCAGATTCCCCATTTTTCAGATAGGCGATATAACCCTTTAAATCTTCATAATCCCGAACCGGAACTGCTTCTTTATATTCTTCATAAGTATGAATATCTTTAAAGAAATGATCCTTTCCGAACTTCGTATTTACTGCTTTTTCAACCAGTTTTGCACGCCATTCTTCCTGCACCTGGGTGCTTTTTGCAATCCAGTTTTGCTGTTCTTCAACAATATATTTAGCCAAAGGATGGCTCAAAAGTGCTTTGATTCCCATATTAGAAACAAATGTACACAGGATTTATAAATTCTATTCTACAAGCCTAAAACACACTTGTATACAGGCCAAAAAACATCCCCAAAGTGAAATTTGTTAAATGCCTTTGTTTGTGGGTAATAATCTGTAATTTTGCACACCTGAAATCAAAGTGAGCGAAAATTTTAAAAATATATATGGGATTGTTTGATTTTTTGACAAGTGATATTGCGATTGATTTGGGTACGGCAAATACTCTGATTATCCATAAAGATACAGTAGTTGTTGATGAACCATCAATTATCGCCATGGATAAAACCACTGGCAAAGTATTAGCGATAGGCCATACGGCCATGCAAATGCATGAAAAGACGAATGAGAATATTAAGACCATTCGCCCTCTAAAAGACGGTGTAATTGCCGACTTTACCGCTGCGGAAATGATGATCCGCGGCATGATCAAGATGATTGATACCGGCAGCCGCTTTTTCACTCCGTCCCATCGCATGGTTGTTTGTATACCATCAGGAATTACTGAGGTTGAAAAACGTGCCGTAAAAGATTCATGTGAACACGCTGGCGCAAAAGAAGTATACATGGTTCATGAACCGATTGCTGCCGCAATTGGTATCGGTATTGACATTACCCAGCCAAATGGTGTGATGATCGTTGATATTGGTGGTGGTACTACTGAAATTGCCGTTATCGCATTGTCAGGTATCGTTTGTGAACAATCTGTACGTATTGCAGGTGATGTTTTCACAAGAGATATTGTTGATTACATGCGCCGTGAACACAATCTTTTGATTGGTGAACGTTCTGCCGAATTAATTAAAATGGCAATCGGATCAGCTTCTCCTGAATTGGAAAATGCATTGGAAGATTACCAGGTCCGCGGACGTGATTTGATGACTGGTATTCCAAAAGAAATTCGCGTTACTTACAGTGAGATCGCTTATTCGTTGGATAAATCAATATCTAAAATTGAAGAAGGCGTAATGAAGGCTTTGGAGATTTCTCCTCCTGAACTTTCAGCTGATATTTTCAAAAATGGTATCTGGCTTACGGGTGGTGGTGCTTTGATCCATGGTTTGGACAGACGCATCTCCCAAAAAACTAAATTACCTGTACACATTGCAGACGATCCGTTAAAAGCGGTGGTAAAAGGTACTGGTGAGGTCCTTAAAAATCTGGAATTGTACAAACCTGTTTTGATTTCGTAGTATAGGATCGTTCACAGCATGTCAGTTGTAATATCAGCTGACATGTTGCGTGTGAATATATTAACCCATGCTTCAGCTAGTAGATTTCGTTGCCCGGAATCGTTTCTTTTTGGTATTTATCTTGCTGGAAGTTTTCAGCGGATGGTTAATTGTGCGCAGTAATTCGTATTGGGGTGCTACTTATTTTAATACCTCTAATTACTACGTTGCCAAAACACTTGCCCTTTCCAGCTCTGCCCAGGAATACACCCATCTCGACGAAGTCAACTCAGATCTTGCAGCAGAAAACGCACGGCTCAATGCTTTGGTGGCGACACTAAGTCAGAAAAATGCGAAGGACGCTCCTCTTGGTTATGTTCCGGATTCGGCTTTTAATTCAAGATTTACGTATACCGTTGCGAAAGTTGTAGATAATGAAATCAACAGGACCAACAATTACATTACAATCGACAAAGGTACTAAGGACGGAATTCAACCTGATATGGGTGTAATTTCTGCCACCGGAGTTGTTGGTAAAGTACGTTTTTGTTCAGAAAATTATTCGATCATTACTTCGATCCTGCATTCCCAATTTATGGTTTCTTCCAAACTGGTTAGAAGCAAGGAAATTGGAACGGCCAAATGGCCAGGAAAAGACCCTAATTTTCTGGATCTTGTAGACGTTTCCCGTTACACCAAAGTTTATAAAGGAGATTCTGCCGTAACTTCCAATATGAATTCCGTTTTCCCGCCAGGCATCATGGTTGGGAAAGTTAAATCCGTCACTGTTCATCCCGATCAGACTTTTTACAATATCAGCCTTGAACTGGCAACCGACTTTAGAAACCTTTCTTATGTCTATGTGGTGAAAAATCGGCAACTTGGGGAACAGGAAAAATTAAAACAACGCATAGGAGATCGCCAATGAGTTTACGCCAGGCAATACAATATTCCTTAATGGTTCTGCTTTACCTGCTGCTGCAGCTCTTTTTCATGCGCAATATGGTATTGTTTAACTATGCCTTTTGCTTTATTTACATTGCCGGTATTCTGATTTTACCGACAGAAATCAGCAGAATGTATTTGCTCTTTATAGGCTTTGGCGTTGGATTTACTGTTGACATTTTCTCCAATACTTTTGGAATGCATGCGGCAGCTACTGTCCTGATCGCTTACCTCCGCCCCTTCCTGATTCAATATCAAATGGAATCCAAGGGAGCAGAACGAACAGAAATTGGAATCCGGAGTCAGGGAATTGGTGCCTTTTTGGCTTACATTCTTCCCTTAATTCTTGTTCATCATGCAATGCTTTTTTTGATGGAGATGAATAATTTTGGCATGATATTGCATACATTGCTTCGAATTGCGGCCAGTGCCCTGTTTACACTAATAATGATTGTACTCGTGGAACTTTTTTCAAGAAGGTAACATGACAATTTGACCTACCCTCCATATTTGGCTCGAAATTTGATGTTTATACATGAATTAACGATGGTCTCTTCTTTTTTAGAGATTATTAATGTCAGGTAAAAGTCCTTTCAGCGAAAAAATGTGCATCCCGAAATAATGGTAGTTCAGGAAGTTAGAAACGCCATTCATCAAAATTTGCTTTGTACGATTTGGAGCTGTTGATAATCTTTGTAAATTCAGCATTCCTATGTCAGTTGCCATGTCAGAATCGATCACCACTAATGAATACACAGACGATCTCCGTTACGAGATTTTCAATCGTGAATTCATGCCACACATAGACTCCATGTATAACTTCGCCTTCCGCCTAACCATGGATGAAGACGATGCAAACGACCTGGTGCAGGACACATACCTGAAAGCTTTCCGGTTTATTTCTTCTTTTGAGCAAGGTACAAATGCCAAAGCATGGCTTTTCCGTATCCTCAAAAACAGCTTTATTAACGATTATCGTAAAAAAAGTAAAGAACCGTCCAAAGTAGATTATCAGGAAGTTGAAACTACTTATAATTCCGAAGAAGCGTCAGATACAACTTACACTGTCGACCTTCGTGCGGATGCAGTTCAGGAGCTAATTGGAGACGAAGTTGCCAATGCGTTGAATGCACTGCCTGTTGACTTTCGTACTGTAATTATTTTGTGTGACATTGAAGGATTTACTTATGAGGAAATGGCCAAAATCCTTGACATTCCGATAGGTACAGTCCGGTCAAGATTGCACCGTGCGCGTAACCTTTTGAAAGAAAAACTAAAAAGTTATGCAAGTTCAATGGGCTATGATTCATAACCCATGAAACTTTTTTTATGCACTATTGGGTTATAGGGTACAGTCGTACATATATATTCCAAAAAACAATTTACCAGCATAATTTGTGATGAATGCATCTTCCCATACGCCTTCTGTTACAGAAGAAGCGCAAAAACAAACCATGAAGCATAGTTGCGAGCATCATGCCGAATGCATGAAAATCATTCAGGCGATTCTCGATGATGAAGCTACGGAAGCAGAAAAGGATCATTTCAGGGAAAACATGGATAAATGCCTTCCTTGTATCGAGGCGTATCGTCTTGAAAAATGCATAAAGGAATCACTAACTCTTAAATTGGTGAAGAAACCTTGCCCTCAGAGTATTATGGATACGATTTTATCCAAAGTAAATAGTTAGTCAGGTCCGCGTGAAAGGTAAGCTTATCATATTTTCTGCCCCATCAGGTTCTGGGAAGACAACCATAGTCCGGCATCTTTTAAATAAGTATTCCTCGCAATTAGCGTTTTCGGTTTCGGCTTGTACACGTTCCCGTCGCGAATATGAAGTGGACGGGAAAGACTATTACTTTTTATCCATCGAAGATTTCAGACAAAGAATTGCAAATCAGGAATTTGCTGAATGGGAAGAAGTGTATGCCGGAAATTATTACGGAACTTTGAAAGCTGAGATTCAAAGACTCTGGGATGAAGGAAAACATGTAGTTTTCGATGTGGATGTGAAAGGTGGGCTGAAATTGAAAGAAGCTTATGAAAAAAATGCGCTGGCTGTTTTTGTAAAAGTTTCGTCCGAGGAAGAAATCCAGCGCAGACTTGGAGGCCGCGGCACTGAAACAGAAAAAACACTGGCAACACGTCTTGCAAAAGTTCGTTATGAACTAAGTTTTGAACATGAGTTTGATACTGTGGTTGTTAACGACAATTTAGAAGACGCTTTAAAAGAAGCAGAAAATCTTATTGAGGAATTTATTAAAGCCTGAATAATTCATGTCATGTATTTGTCAGTATTTTGTCATTTTTGTCATGAATTTTATTTTTAAATAATTCTTTCGCAATTTCTCCTCTATCAGCTTAAAGCCCCACAAATTTTATGAAGATCGGTCTGTTTTTCGGATCCTTTAATCCAATACATATTGGTCACCTTATCATAGCCAATACCATGGCTACCGGGACAGATCTTGAACAGGTCTGGTTTGTGGTAAGTCCTCAAAATCCTTTTAAAAAAAATAATAGCTTATTGCATGAATTTGACCGCTTTGATCTGGTATCAAGAGCAGTTGCCGACAATTCCATGTTAAAAGTTACTGATATAGAGTTTCATATGCCAAAGCCCAGCTTTACCATTGATACGCTGATCAGAATGCAGGAAAAATTCCCTCAGCATGAGTTCAAGCTGATCATGGGCGAAGACAATCTTGCACAATTTCCGAACTGGAAAAATCATGACAAAATACTGGAATATGTAGGTCTATACGTATATCCCCGTCCGAATTCCCAGCCACACAAATTTAAAGATCATCCGGCCGTAAAATTTGTTCAGGCTCCCCTGCTGGACATTTCCGCCACTTATTTGAGAGCCTGTCTTAAAAGTGGAAAATCGATACGGTATATGGTTTCCGAGCCTGTGGAAGAGATGATACGGATTAAGAAGTTTTATGCTTGACCAATCACAAAGGCCGGCTCTGATAAGTAATCTCCGACATCAACCCGATTGCATTAAATTTCAAAATCACTTTCTTAGCATCTGATTTTTTGGTAATGTCATCACATTGCGATCCTTTTTCCAGAAAGTATATATAGAATTTTGTATTGCGCTCGCCTAGCTGGTGAATGTCAGGGCGGCCGAGAATTTTGCCGATATCGTCTGCGAATTTTCCCAGCAACTGTTTTTGTTCGGCCTTTAAGTCGTCAATTAACGTTACACGCTCTCCTTTGCATCCTCCACGATCTTGTCGCCATTTTTTGACATCAAGCTTGCCAAGTTTGTCCGGAGGTGTTGAGCAGCTTGTTAATATTACAAAAAGCATTAAGACAGAAAAGAACGATTTTATTTTTAACATGTTAAATTTTCGTGTTGGGTTCTTAATTAAAGGGCGAATCTACTCATATAATCACAAGACAGGAAACCGTTAGATATATTGATTGAAATCAAAGATTTTGGAAGTTGCAGACTGTTAGAAAATCATTAAGATTTTTGTAAAAATTTGCACATCATTTAGCTTTTTTGCAGATTTCATCAACATTTTTTATCAACCTTAAATACTTTATGAAAAGATTATTGCTTTTCGGCCTCCTTACTTTCGGCTCCGTTTCCACTTATGCACAGGCTGGTTTTTCGTCACCAATGAATGCCACAGAATGTTCCAATGCATTTTTTAAGGCACTTTTGGATGAAGACAGTAATGCATTGAATAATATTTTAGCCGACGATTTTTCCATTGTCAGTTTTGACGGGCGCCAAATTGATCGTAACATGCTTTCTCAGGCAGTTGCACAAGGATACCTTTCCGTTGAAACCGGAATGCTCTCGGGTGCCCGTACACGTGAATATGGCGATGTTGGCGTGGTAACCGGTACCTGGAACGTGAAAGGGAAAATTGAATCCAACGGTTTTCAGAATGAAGTTACCTATACCATTGTTTCTGTAAAAAAGGGAGGAAGCTGGAAAGTGGCAACAGTGCAACTTACGGCTGTTCAATAATATTTCAAGAAAACAGGATGCCGTATGGACATCCTGTTTGATACTTTTCTGAACAAGTAAAGCGCATTTTTTATTTTCCAATCGGTACAAGTATACCTAAATGAACGGAAGCTCCACGATTATGAACTTTCGAATCGTCGCCATCAACAGACGTTGCAAGATTTCTTAATCCAAAATGATAACGCCCTTCTGCAAAAACTTTTAAGGAACCCAGCGAATACGACACTCCCGCGCCACCTACAATTCCATAGTCAAATTTATGTGTATCGTCACCAGAACCGTATGTTTCATCTTCACTTGTTTCGCTAACCAATTCTCCATTAACATAAGCCTTTGAGCTGGATTTAGCTCTCATATTATTTGTCATCAAACGCAGCTCCGGCCCTAAGGAAAGTATGCCTTCTAACTTTCCTAATTTAGGTTTGTACTGAAATAAAACGGGCATTTCAATATAATTCACTAATAATTTTCCTTTAACCTCAACTCTGATTTGCTGATTGTTTGCAAATTGATCTATCTTCTCAGAAATTCTTGCGCCTCTCTGAGAAAATCCCGGCTCAAACTGAATACTGGTAGAAGCGCTAATGGGCAGATTAAACAAAACAGCAAAGTTTAGGCCCGTTTTGGCTTTAAAAGGGAAATCCTGATCGCTGCCTTCTACCGAAAAGTTGGCAAAGTTTACCCCACCTCTAAGACCAACACTTATTTGTGCTGTTGTAACAGATGAAAATATAAAAAGGAAAAATAAAATGGTTAGTGATACTTGTGAAGATTTTTTCATGATCTAAATCTTTATTTGAGTAGTATCGAAATATAAATTTATAATTGTTATTATAAAAATTATATTCATTTTAAATACAAAAAAAGGAGCTGCCTTTTCAGACAGCTCCCAGCATCAAATTTTTTCTATTTATTCCGTTACAACTAAACGTTCATCAAAGACTCACGACGACGCATTTTACCAGCAGGAATACCAAACATCATTTTGAAACGACGGCAGAAGTAAGCTGTGTCTTTATAGCCAACATCAGAACCGATCGCACGGATACTTTTCTTCGAAGTACGAAGCAAATCAACTGCTTTCTCCATACGTTGGTATTCGATATAATCCTGAGGATTAATACCTGTAAGCATTTTGAAATACTGTCCAACATAATCTTCTGAAACGTTTGCAACATTTGCCAAAACTTTATTGGATAGATCGCCCCCCAAATTGTCTTTAATATAAGCAAAGATGTCAATCAAACGAGGATCTTTAAAATAGGTACTGTTTGTAACAAGTTGTTCAACAAACAATTTATTTTTAAGAATGTAACGAATAATTTCGATTACAACTTCTTCGGTTTTGATTTTAATGATACGTCCTTTACCAGGAATATCAAGCATATCCTCAGTAAGGATCTGATTGATTGTAATTGCGATTTGATCGTCTCTTTTGATCAAAAACGGAGGAACATCAAGAGAAGTAAAGAAGTTAACGGTATCAAAAACTTTTGCTTCAAAAGAAATCAAACCAAATGTATTTGGCAATTTTCCGATTAAAGCTGGGTCATGTCCGGCTTCCATATAATTATCCCGGTTTGTCATGAACTCCTCATTCGATACCGTTTTCGCAGTTTGGGTGTTACCATAGGTTACAGTTGCGTGCTTTCCACCCGGAATAAACAACATGTCGCCTTCCTCAACCTTCTGAGATTCTTCGCTACCAAACGAAACTTCTCCATCGTACAAAATTGTAAGTGAATTCTGTACGTCGTAAAAATTCTTAATTGTGATCGGTTGTAAAATGCGAATATGTCTTGCCCTTACAAACTTCACGCCTAATGACTCGATAATCTTATTATAGTCTTCCATACATGTATATATTTAGGGCCCGAAAAGACCGTTTATTCAATTTTTGTACAAATCTAATAAATTGTACAAAACTAATACAAGCATGTATTAACAAAAAAGATAAAAAAAGTATCTTTTTAAGTTGAAATTAATACCACATTTAGAACAATATGCAGGAAAATGCTCAAAATGGCCTATTTTAGCAACTCACGGGCAATTACTAATTTTTGGATTTCAGAGGTACCTTCATAGATTTGTGTAATTTTTGCGTCACGCATCATACGTTCAACGTGATATTCCTTCACATAGCCGTAACCCCCATGAATCTGAACGGCTTCCGTTGTCACCCACATGGCAATATCGGACGCAAAAAGCTTGGCCATAGCGGCCGCCTGAATGTAATCCTTGCCCTCATCTTTGAGTCTGGCTGCTTTATAAACAAGTAATCTTGCTGCTTCAATTCGTGTTGCCATTTCTGCCAGCTTAAATTGAATCGCCTGATGATCGCTGATCGGCTTTCCAAAAGTTTTTCTTTCCTGGGCATATTTCAGCGACAATTCAAAAGCTCCTGCGGCAATACCTAATGCCTGCGCGGCAATCCCGATCCTGCCTCCGTTCAGAACGGTCATGGCAAACTTGAAGCCAAAACCATCTTCTCCTATCCTGTTTTCTTTCGGAACCTTTACATCCGTAAACATTAATGTATACGTATCAGAAGCCCGGATTCCCATCTTGTCTTCTTTTTTTCCAATCGTAAAACCAGGTGCGCCCTTTTCTACAATTAAAACATTAATTCCCTTATGGCCTTTTTCCGGATGCGTTTGTGCGATTACCAGACAAATTCCGGAGGAATTGCCATTTGTGATCCAGTTTTTTGTTCCGTTTAACAAATAATAATCTCCTTTGTCCTCAGCCGTTGTTTGTTGTGAAGTAGCGTCCGAACCAGCTTCCGGCTCCGATAAACAAAACGCTCCGATAGTATCCCCGGAGGACAGTTGTGTCAGATATTTTTCTTTTTGTTCTTCACTTCCATAAGCCTGAATTCCCCAGCATACGAGTGAATTGTTTACTGACATGATCACACCGGCAGATGCATCCACCTTTGAAATTTCTTCCATCGCAATGACGTATGAAAGTGTATCCATGCCTCCGCCGCCATATTCCGGCTTCACCATCATACTTAAAAATCCAAGATCACCCATTTTTTTTATCAACGACCTGTCAAACTTTTGTTCGTTGTCACGTTCAATAACACCTGCTAGTAACTCATTCTGAGCAAAATCACGGGCTGCAAATTGTACCGCCTCATGTTCCTCGCTCAGATTTAAATCCATTCCGGCAAGTTGTGCATTATATGGCATAAGAAAAGTACTTTTGTTTTGATGAATTACTCAAAAATACCTTTTTGCAATTTAGTATGCAAGCATACGACTTTGCAACTTATTAAAACTTTGCATTTTGCTGATCGTTTTGAAATAAAGATATCTTAAGTTTGCGGCTTGGTATTAATTTACTCTGATTTAAATCAGCACACTTCATAAAAGACATTTACTAAAACATGCCCATTCTTACTGTTTTTTATATCAAGCTTTTCATCAACCTGGGTTTGACTCTGGGCATTTTCTGGGTGATTAGCAGATCTGATCTTTTTTCAAAATGGCAGCAGGAAAAAGAAAAATCCATATTTGCCATTGCTTTCATTATTCTTCGCCTGATTCCGTGGATTGCCATTTTCCTTATTGCAAACGAAGAACCGCGCGGTGATATTCCTTTTTTCTTTTACAAAGCGGAAGCGGCCAAAGCAGGCGGATTCGTCTATCGTGATTTCTGGTCGTACCATGCACCATTATACGCATACATTATTACGATCCCGATCTGGATCTGGCATAATGCGCGGGCCATTGTGCTTTTTATGGTGGTTATGGAAAGTGCTATTCTCTGGCTTACTTATCAAACTTATAAATTCAAAACCAGCAGGGCATTACAGCTTGCCATTATTTATTTACTGCTGCCGGCCGGCTTTATGTACATTCTGGTCGACGGCCAGGAAGAAGTATGGTTTTGGGGAGCAGCTTTGTTGATCTGGCGATATACGATTAAACATAAAGACAACTATGAAGTTGGTATAGGTCTTCTTTTCGCGTTGACTTTACTGACAATAAAAGTGACTTTCATTTTTCTCTTGCCTGCAATTCTCGTTGTCGTTAAAAAACCAGTTAAAATGTTGATCGTTATGGCCGCTGTCGGAATTCCGGCGGTTGGGTTTTTGTATTGGCAAATTGGTGATTTATTTCTTATGCCTATTCGTCATACGGAACAATTGATGACACCAAATCTTTTCTCGACCAGCCGGCCATTTGTTGAATTGTTTATTCATATCAACGAAAAGAAATCGACCATGATCAACTGGATCGGTTTACTTTTCACCGTATTTATTCCGACCTATATGGCTTTCAAAGCCCGTCACAGACATATCAGTGAAATTTTGCCCGGAATATTTATTGCAGTTTTTGTTTGTATGATGATTTTCCAGGCGAGTGCCATGGGCGCTTACCTCATCGCCTATTTGATGGCTGTTCTGTTCGATATTATTGATATCAAAAAAACCTGGCATGTGGCCGTTATATTGGTTCTTAACTGGCTTACCGTGGTCCAACCTTTTGTTTGGGTTTATATTGGCCAGCCTTCCTACATTTCTTTCAGCATGTTCGGAAATGTTTCGAATTTGTTTGAATATGCTTTACAAATTCTGAATGTGTTATGTTATGTCTGGGTTTTACGCCAAACGTATCAAAACGTGGTAAACCCTGAAAAACTGGCAACGGCATGAATATCGTTTTAGGAAAATTAGGCATCAGCCTTGCGGCCATTGTGCTGCTGATCATTGTAATTTCACAACGCAAAAGGATTTCAGAATGGTTTGAAGACAAAAGTGTCAGAGTCTCACTGGTTGTAGGCTGGATTATTTTCCGCCTGATTCCCTTTATAGCTGTTTATCTTATCGCCAACATTACCCCTACTTCCGATGTTTTAGGTTTTTGGGACGAAGGCAGTAAAGCCTCCATGGGACAAATCGTATACCGCGATTTCTGGTCTCCCTATTCTCCTTTGTATGCCTATTTTGTAGGAATCTGGCTAAAACTTTGGTATGATCCGAAAATGATCGTGCTGACTATGGCTGTAATGGATGGCGTCGCTTTGTGGGTTTCCTGGCATTTCTTCCGTCCGTTTCAGTCGCGGGGTGCATTTTTATTTAAAGCACTCGTTTACCTGATACTTCCCGGATCTTTGGTGCTTTGCATTATCGGTGCGCAGGAAGATGTCTGGATGTGGCTTTTTGTTGTTCTGGCCTATTTGGTACGGGAAAAAACAGTACGTGTTGAATGGTTTGCTGTTGTTTTAGGAATTGGTTTGTTGATGACAAAAGCTATTTTCGTTCTGATACTTGTTCCGATTTTTCTTCTTGAAAAACAAAAAATCAGATTTGTTATCCCAATGGCTATTGTAGGAATAATCGCTTTGGGAATATTATATCCATTGGTTGGACTGGATTTCATGCAGCCGCTGGACGAAGCAAAAGTGTTACGTGCTCCCAATATTCTTTCCGTAATTAATCCCTGGTTTTTTAATGGAATTGGTGTTGGTGAAAAATTCTGGAACTGGATTGGGTTGGTTATTTCCGTCGGACTTGCCTGTCTGGCTGCATTTCGCTTGCAAAACGCCGATTTCAGAATAATGCTTTCACGGGTTTGGGTTGTTTTGTATGCTACCATGATGGTCGTTCAGCAAAGTGCTTACAGCAATTATATTTTCCTGTTTTTGGTCCCTTTGGTATTTTATATAATCGACTGGACAAATACCAAACAGATCATTTTGCTGCTTATTTTCAATGTTCTTTGCGTGGTACATCCGTCCTATTGGTGGCGACTGGGCATGCGACGTTATCTCAATCCGTCCGATATTACCGCTTCCACCGATTCCTTGATCGATTATCTTTTCCAAATAAGCATTATCGTTCTGACGGGTTATTTTGTATGGCTTTCTTTTCCAAAAAAGCAATTTTCTGAACAAGCATAACAGATTGATTTTTAACTATTTTTAAGAAAATTACTTTCACAGATCTGCATACTTTTGAAGACAGCCAAATCTTCATATATGCATTCTGTCGATAGTCACACGCTTGACGAATTACAAATTCATTCCCGCCATAGTAAAGAGGGAAGCATTCTTCAATTTTTTGATTATACCAAAACACAGGGCGGACAGGATGTTTTGAAAAAACTGATTGCCGAACCGAAATCTTCGCTTTCTGAAATTCTGTCTTTTCAACTTCTACTCAAATCAATTTCTCAAAATATTGATTCCTGGCAGCTGAATGTATCAAAAGCTTACATTGCCGTTGCTGAAAGTTATTATGGCTCAAACATCACTTATACGATGTCGCAGGACATATTTAAACACTGGGTTGACACATTTATATATTCTCGACGCCATCCTGCGGAGTTTTATCTTGTTCAAAGTGGACTGACGGCTACTTTGATGTTAATGCGTGGGATGAGAGATTTAACCTACTGCTTTGAAAATGATCAGATTCCCCCAGAACCTCAGGAAGATTTTGACTTCCTCAGAAAATTTTTACTTTCCGACAGTCTAAATTCTTTTCTTAAAACAAAAGACGACCGGCTATCTCTCAGCTCCGTTTTTTACAGGGATTATTATTTTCGGGTTACGCACAAAGATTCGTTTCGGCGAATTCTGGACATCTGTTACTCTTTTGATGCTTACGTTTCCATTGCCTTAACACAGAAAAATCATGATCTGTGCTTTCCCGAATTTGTAGAAAATGAAACCGTTTTTGAAGCAGAAAAAATTTGGCATCCACTAATAAAAAATGCTATTCCGAACAATTTCGTAATGGGTCACAAAATACCACTTTGTCTGTTGACTGGCGCCAATACGAGTGGTAAAACTACTTTCCTGAAAACCTGTGGAGTAGCTGTCTATCTCGCACATCTCGGTTGGCCCATTCCGGCCGGTAAAATGAAAATCTCATTTTTTGATAAACTATTTACTTCAATCCATCTTTCTGATAATCTGGAACTTGGGTACAGTCATTTTTACAATGAGATTATGCGGATAAAATCTATCGCCGAAGCATTAAATCATGGAGAAAAATGCTTTGTAATTATCGACGAAATCTTTCGTGGTACCAATCAGGAAGATGCATTTCACTGTTCCAAAACTGTTGTCCATGGTTTTTCCAATCATATTAATTCTATCTTTTTGGTGTCAACCCATCTTTACGAATTACTGGAAAATTATAAAAATTCCGGCTCCATTTCCTTCCGTTGTTTCAAAACAAAAATCAGCGGTACTGATTTTGAAAATACATTTCAAATTGAAGAAGGAATTGCGTCCGAGAAAATTGGTCAGTTGATTTTGAAGAAGGTTGGGATTCCGGAGCTTTTGGAAAATATTATTCATAAATCTCAGGATATATAACCGTAAGATTTTAAATCCTGATTTGGATCTTTCAGTAACATACTTCTCCCGCCAGGAACAATCAGGTATAAATCATCACTTGCCTCCTGAACGTGCTTATATGCATGATCAGACAAAACGATTCCTTTTTTCTTTTTTTCTTCTTTAATAAGCGACAAAAGCATCTCAACACTAACAGGATCCAGATGTGTGAACGGCTCATCCAGCAATACAAAAGAGACGGGTGAAAATAAAATAAGCAAAATTTCAAAAAGCCTGATTTTCCCTCCTGACAGAGTGTTTAACTTCTCTTTTTTGTATTCTTCAAGACCAGGAAAATAATTTATAATTGAAGAAAAAGGAACATCATACAAATCACATACTTTCTTAATGGTCTGACCGGCAGGTGTAAAAGTGGTTTGAGGTAAATATCTTATCAGATTGTTTTCAAGATAAGGGTGTGAAATATAGTTACCATTCAACCGCACGGATTGACTCTGACCTCTCAAAGATCCGAAGATCATTCTTAACAAACTCGTTTTTCCGGTTCCGTTCCTCCCCAGTAAACCGGTAACTCTTCCTGTTTCAACTTTCAGATAAATACTTTGAAGTACCTTTCTGCCATGATATTCCAGCCAAATACTATCTGCTTCGAGAACATTCATAAAATTAAAAGGAATAAATTCCGATCGATATGATCATATGGACGCAAAAGATGAAAATCAAAAATGACATGATATCCATGGCAAAAGCAGTAAGAAAAAGTCGTAATTCTGATATTGACAAATTCCTGTAAAAGAATAATCTGGTAGGATTGTTACTTCTGATATAATACCAGATGACGGTTCCTGATGCTATTTTCATCAGTAAGTAAAGTGGAAGAAATCGCGAGAACTTTTCAAATACCGGCATATCCAACAAAAACCAGGAGAAAAGTGAAATTAATCCGGTATAAAAAGCAAACGAAAGGTAAAACGACCTGATCACAGCTAAGCGCTTCATTATCTTTTTTATACAAGATAAATAATTGATCGCTGATGAAATCGCTGTTAAGGTTATTTAACAAAAAAGCCCTCACAAAAATGTGAAGGCTAAATCTCAGAATAACTCAAATTATATCTTATTCAATCGTATCAAAACCACAGTAAGGCACCAAAACAGCCGGTACACGGATTGTTCCGTCTTCTTGTTGATTGTTTTCCAATAACGCAGCAAGGATGCGTGGAAGTGCCAAAGCAGAGCCATTAAGCGTGTGCAGCAATTGCGTTTTCTTATCAGCCGTTTTGTAACGAAGTTTCAACCGATTTGCCTGGTAGGTTTCAAAATTAGAAACAGAGCTGCATTCCAGCCATCTTTCCTGTCCGGCCGACCAAACTTCAAAGTCGAAAGTCAAGGCAGAAGTGAAGCCCATATCACCTCCACACAGACGTAAAATGCGGAAAGGTAATTCCAGTTTTTCCAATAATCCCTTCACATGATTTGACATATCTGACAAAGCCTGGTAAGAATCTTCCGGCTTGCAAATCTGAACAATTTCAATTTTATCAAACTGATGCAAACGATTCAAGCCACGAACATGCGCGCCCCAACTTCCTGCCTCACGACGAAAACAAGGCGTGTAAGCTACATTTTTAACCGGCAATTCATTTTCCGCTACAATCACATCACGGTACAAATTGGTAACCGGAACTTCCGCCGTTGGAATTAAATAAAGATCGTCCTGAGCATCATGATACATCTGGCCTTCTTTATCCGGCAATTGTCCTGTTCCAAAACCAGAATCAGCATTGATCAGGATTGGAACCTGTACTTCGGTATAACCTGCTTTTCCTGCTTCATCCAAAAAGAAAGCAATCATCGCACGTTGCAAACGGGCAGCTTTTCCTTTGTAAACCGGAAAACCGGCAGCAGTAATTTTGTTACCAAGTTCAAAATCAATAATCGGTGCGAGTTTTCCACCCAGCTTTTTGATTAATTCCCAGTGTGGTTGCGCACCTTCAAAAAGAGCAGGTTTTGCGCCTTCTTCCAATTCGTTCACATTATCCTCAGCTGTGCGTCCTTCCGGAACACTTTCATGCGGAAGATTAGGAAGTTTTACCAACTCGCTTAGTAATTCCTCCTCTGTTGCCTTATGCTGTTCGTCAAGTACTTTTGACCTTTCTTTTAAAGCAGCAGTTTCGCCTTTTGCAATTTCAGCTTCGGCTTTTTTACCCTCTTTCATCAAACCACCGATTTCCTTCGCTTTTGCGTTGGATTGTGTTAATACAGCATCCAATTCCTGCTGTGTTTCACGACGTAAACGGTCAAGTTCTATAATTCGGTCAACAGCTGCTTCCGGTTCTTTGTAATGTTTTTTTGTCAATCCGGCGATTGTCAGTTCTCTGTTTTCGCGGATAAAAGTTGTTTGTAACATGTTTGGCTATTAGCTTTTAGCGATTAGCTATGAGCAAAACGCCAACAGCTAATCGCTAAATATGTGATCAGATTTTTGAAATCAGGGTGCCGTGAAAATATCTTTCATTGCATCTTCATAATAAAAAAGACGCTCATTAAGCACATTAAGCGCTTCTGCTTTATATTTTGAATGAATTAAAAGCGAAAGATTGTGCTCTGAGGCACCGTACGAAATCATTCGTATAGGAATATTTTTCATTGCTTCTAGCACTTTCAACGCAATTCCTTCTTTGTCCGCACTGAAATTTCCTACGATACAAATGATATTCTGATCGCTGTCATTTTCTTCAAGATCTGCAAATTCACGAAGTTCCGTGGTGATTGCTTCAAGGTGTTCAGAATTATCAATCGTCACTGAAACAGAAACTTCCGAAGTGGTGATCATATCTACCGGCGTTTTGTATTTTTCAAAAATCTCAAAAACGCGTCTCAGGAAGCCATATGCATTCAGCATACGGGTCGAGTGAATATATATCGCTGTAATATTATCTTTTGCAGCAATCGCTTTTATTTCTCTGTCAGAAGACTGGTTGGCGATAAGCGTTCCTGGCGCTTCCGGCTGCATAGTATTTTTCAAACGTACCGGTACACCACGAAGTTTCGCAGGTGTGATTGTACTTGGATGAAGAATTTTTGCTCCGAAATAAGCAAGTTCGGCCGCTTCTTCAAAAGTAAGTTCACGAATCGGGAAAGTACGTTTCACGATACGAGGATCGTTATTATGCATTCCGTCAATGTCCGTCCAAATCTGGATTTCCTCAGCCCGAATGGCACCACCGATTAAAGATGCTGTGTAATCAGATCCTCCACGTTTCAGGTTATCAACTTCTTCGCGTGGGTTTCTGCAAATAAATCCCTGGGTAACGATGGTTTGCTTATCGGTATGCTGCGCTAAAATCGCAGTTAATTTTTCTTCGATTTTTTCAAGTTCCGGTTCATTATCAGCATCAATGCGCATAAATTCAAGCGCAGGAAGCAACACAGAACTGTCTCCTACTTCTTCCAGATATCCTTGGAAAAGCTGTGTACTTAACAATTCTCCTTCTGCAACAATTTCCTTTTCCTGTTTTGAAGCAAAAGGTTTGATGCTAACCAGCGAACGGATAAATCCGAATTCATTATCAATAATTTCCTGACCTTTGGCAAGACCTGCTTCGGTTGAATAAAGCTCCTTAATAAAAGCATCGTAATGCGCTTTCAAATCGTCGATCTGCTTCGCAGCTGACGCATCTTCGTTTGCCTTGGCAGCTTCCCCTATCGCGATAAGCGCATTGGTTGAACCCGACAAAGCGGATAATACAACAATTTTCCGACTTGGATCCGTCAAAAGAAGTTCACGGATTGAATGCATACGTTCAGGTTTCCCAACCGAAGTGCCGCCAAATTTCCAGACTTGCATAATTATTAATTATTGAAATTTTTGATTACTAAATTTTCCTGACCCCCTCCTGACTACTTCCTGACAAAAACCTGATCCTTCAGCCCTACCATCTTGATTGCCGTCATAGCTGCCTCGTCTCCTTTATTTCCAAAAGCTCCACCGGCTCTGTCGATGGCTTGTTCCATGTTGTTTGGCGTCAGGACACCGAAAATTACAGGTTTGTTGTTTTGGATGCTGATGTTTGTAATTCCCTGAGCAACGGCGTGATTGATATAGTCGTTGTGTTTTGTTTCTCCCTGGATTACTACGCCTAAGGCAATTACCGCATCGATATCTTCGCGCTGTGCGAACCAATGTGCACCAAGCGTTAATTCAAAACTTCCCGGAACATTTCCTCTTTCTATATTTGATTCCGAAGCACCATAGGTTATTAGTGTTTGGTACGCTCCTTCGAAAAGTTTTTCAGTGATCTCGCCGTTCCATTCTGCAACTACGATCGCGAATTTTTTATTGCTGATATCAGGAAGTCCTTCCGTATTGAAAACGCTTAAATTTTTATCTGCACTTGACATATAAGTACTAGTTAATGATAGATTTTGAGTTAATATTTTAAACAAAAAAAGGATAAAACCGGTGTCGGCTTTATCCTTTTCTGGAACAATAATGTATTACCATTTATTTGCCGACTTGTCCCTCTAACAATCCCATGTACTTCTTCGCGTTCACAACTTCCGATGAAAGTGGGAACTCGTCAATAACACGTTTATAGGAAGCAACAGCATCCGCAGCCTGATTTGCTTTTTCCTGAGCAAGTGCAAGCTTCATCAAATATACTGGCGTGAAATATTCATTTTTATCGTAGTCAGATGCTTTTTTGTAATAAGAAATCGCCTCAGCAGGCTGATTTTTTTCAAGATAAGCATCACCAATTAATGACTGGGCACGTGCGTGGACCAACAGATCAGAAGAACTGAAAGATTCAAGATGACTGATTGCGTCATCATATTTACCCTGTTTAAGCAAAGCAACACCTGCGTAGAAATTCGCAAGGTTCGCAGCGTCAGTTCCTTTATAGTTATCAGCGATAGACAAAAGTCCTTCATTTCCTCCGCTTCCGTTCAATGCTTTTGACAAAGAATCAGCTTCGAAATCATAAACAACAGAAGAAAGCGCTTGTTGTGCCGTTCCTTCTTGTCCATCTATATAAAAACGATATCCTGCAAACGCTACCACCGCAACCAGGATCGCTCCGCCAATACCAGTAAGTACCTTACGATTTTTAAGGAAAAAAACCTCAGCCTTATTGATTTGTCCGGCTAATGCCTCCGGCTTTTCAATAATTTCAAACCCGGACTCGTCCGTATTTTTCTTGCTCATGTCAATTAATTCGTATTTTGGAGTGCAAAGTTATGAAAACTTATTTAAGTCAAAACACTTCTCGCACAATTCTTTACACATCATTTAAATTGCTCTTCCTTATCATATTAACTTTTTGTTTGAAATTTTATTATTTGACCACAATTTTTCTTCAAAAAATAAGTTAAAAAATCTTTTCAAACTAAAAAGAAAACTGCGTAACGCATACATTTTCAGTACCATTACGCAGTTAAAATCTAAACCTCGACTGGTAAGTCTTAGCTATATAAAGGATATTGTGTCATCCAGTTATTGATCTCCTGTTTTACGGCAGCAATTTTTGCATCCTGATCATGATTAACCAAAACTGTGTCTATCAGATCAACGATACGCTCCATATCAGTTTCAACCAAACCACGTGAAGTCATCGCAGCCGTTCCAACGCGCATACCCGACGTTACCATCGGAGATTTGTCGTCGAAAGGAACCATGTTTTTATTGATTGTGATATCAGCTTTGATCAACGTGTTTTCAGCAAGCTTACCGGTTAATCCGGAAGCGACACCATTTTTAGTACGCAAGTCAATTAACATCAAGTGATTGTCAGTACCACCAGAAATGATCTGATATCCTTTTTCTACAAATGCTTTTGCCATTGCCTGCGCATTTTTAGCAACCTGCACTGCGTAGTTGTAATATCCTTCGCTAAGCGCTTCGCCGAAAGCAACCGCTTTTGCAGCAATAATATGTTCTAACGGTCCGCCTTGTGTTCCAGGGAAAACGCCTGAATCAAGCAAAGATGACATCGTACGAAGTTGTCCTTTTTGTGTAGTAATTCCGAAAGGATTTTCGAAATCTTCACGCATCATAATCACACCGCCACGAGGACCGCGTAATGTTTTGTGCGTTGTGGTAGTAACGATATGGCAATGTCCGAACGGATCGTTCAACAAACCTTTTGCAATAAGTGCAGCCGGGTGAGAAATATCAGCCAAAAGGATTGCACCAACCTGATCAGCAATATTACGAAGTCTTTCATAATCCCAGTCACGGCTATAAGCAGACGCACCGCAGATCAAAAGTTTAGGACGTTCTTTCAAAGCAGTTTCCTCAACTTTATCCCAATTGATAAGACCAGTTTCAGCTTCTACACCGTAAAATACAGGTTGAAAATATTTACCTGAAATATTTACAGGAGATCCGTGAGAAAGGTGACCACCATGAGCAAGGTTGAAACCCATAATTTTGTTACCAGGATTCAAACAAGCCACAAATACGGCCATGTTTGCCTGCGCACCTGAGTGAGGCTGAACGTTTGCCCAAGTTGCGCCGAAAAGTTCTTTCAGACGGTCAATAGCAATTTGTTCGATTTCATCAACTACTTCACAGCCTCCGTAGTAACGTTTTCCGGGAAGACCTTCTGCATACTTGTTAGTAAGCACACTTCCTGATGCTTCCATCACTTGTTTGGATGTAAAATTTTCGGAAGCAATCAGCTCAATACCTGATTCCTGGCGATGTTTTTCCTTATTAATTAAGTCAAAAATTTGGGTATCACGTACGACGCTTGTGAGTGTAGACATGGTATTTCTCTTGAAATGATGTGATGTTTTTTTAACAGGCAACAAAAATACAATAGATTATTCGGTTATGAAATTTTCACACACACTTTATGTTGAATTACTGCTTTGCAACTTGCGTGTACGAGCACTTCAATACATTAACGCAAAGTTATTTTTTAAATTTTTTTAATAATATTCACTTTGTGTTGTAATTTTGTAGACGAAATTTATATCCTTACCTTTTGTTGTAATTAAATTCGGCATACAGGCTGTGGTATTAATTTGCTGTCTATCAGTATTATCTCAAATCAACTGTTCTTTTTTCGTACTAAACTCTTGATTAAAATCACATTTTATTAAAAACATGGACCAACAATCTCTCAATCCGGAAACAATTTTAATGCAAGCGGCGGATAACGCACTCTCAGGCGGAAGTGTAGGACAACCCATTACATACGAAAAAATACCAACCCAGATTTTTGCTGATTCCAAAGATGCTTCAAATGCTGTTGCACAGGAAATCGCTGACCTGATCCGTCAGAAACAAAAAGAAGGTAAAAACTGTGTACTAGGCCTTGCAACCGGCTCTTCTCCTAAAACCGTTTATGCCCGTCTGGTCAGAATGCACAAGGAAGAAGGCCTGAGCTTTAAAAATGTTATTTCATTCAATCTGGATGAATACTATCAAATGGAGCCGGATTCTATTCATAGCTACCACCGGTTTATGAAAGAACAATTGTTCGACCATGTTGATATTCCAAAAGAAAATTATTTCCTGCCAGACGGAACAATTCCGGCTGCTATGGTACGCGATTATTGCAGTAATTACGAAAATAAAATAAATGCTGTTGGCGGACTTGATTTCCAGCTTTTGGGAATTGGAGGAAATGGACACATTGGTTTTAACGAGCCTGGTTCATTGATCAACGCACGTACAAGGCTAATCACGCTTGACCATTCTACCCGCGCTGCGGCTGCAATGGAATTTGGCGGATTGCATAAAGTACCTCGTAAAGCGATCACACTAGGTGTTGCGCCGATTTTAAGTGCACGCCGTATTGTTTTGCTTGCATGGGGTGAGCGTAAAGCTTCGGTAATCAGAGGTGCGGTTGAGGGACCGGTTACGGAACGTAATCCAGCATCTTATCTTCAGGCACATCCGGATGTTGCTTTTATTTTAGATGAAAGTGCTGCTTCTGAATTGACGCGTGTTAAAACACCATGGGCGGTTGATTCGGTTGTTTGGGATAACAAAATGATCAAAAAGGCTGTGACCCATTTGTCGCAAAGTCTTAAAAAACCAATACTGAAACTTACAGATAAGGATTATAACGACAATGGTATGAGTGATTTGCTTGCACAATATGGTGCTTGCTATGAAATCAATATCAACGTTTTCAATCAATTACAACATACAATTACAGGATGGCCGGGAGGAAAAGCGAACGCCGACGATACAAATCGTCCGGAACGCGCTCAGCCAGCCAAAAAACGTGTACTTATTTTCAGTCCGCACCCGGATGATGATATTATCTCAATGGGTGGTACTTTCCAGCGTCTGGTTGACCAGGGACATGAAGTGCATGTGGCTTACCAAACTTCAGGAAATATCGCCGTAGCAGATGATGAAGCACTTCGTTTTATCGATTTCGTTGTTGATTTCAATAAAGAATTTGGTATCGATAGTCCGGAAGCGACAAAAATATTTACAGATGCAAAAGACTTTTTGAGACATACCAAAGACAGTGAAATTGATACTTTGGAAATCCGTCATGTAAAAGGAGCTTTACGTCGTGGAGAAGCCAAAGCGACTTGTCGTTTTGTTGGAATCCCAACTGCGAATGCACATTTCCTGAATATGCCATTCTACGAAACGGGTACTGTTCAGAAAAATCCGATCGGCGAGGAAGATATCAAGATCATTGAAAACCTGATTGAAGAAATCAAACCTCATCAAATTTACGCAGCGGGTGACTTTGCCGATCCACACGGAACGCACAAAGTATGTTGGGATGCAATCGAAGCAGCGCTTGGCCGCTCGAAACACAAGAATTTCATGAAGGATTGCTGGGTTTGGTTATATCGCGGAGCCTGGGCCGAGTGGGATATCTACGAGATTGAAATGGCAGTTCCCATGAGTCCGGATCAGGTTTTGAAAAAACGTCAGGGAATTTTCAAACACCAGTCGCAAAAAGATGGTGTAGTATTCCAGGGTGAAGATTCACGTGAATTCTGGCAACGTGCAGAAGAGCGCAACCAGGGAACTGCTAAATTATATAACAATTTAGGTCTTGCGGAATACGAAGCAATGGAAGCTTTTGTTCGCTGGAAATTCTAAATTGTACAAGAGTTGAAAAGAAAAGAGCTGTAAATCAGATTTACAGCTCTTTTCTTTTTTGTTAGAATTATATTTTTATCGTGTATATCGGAATAGTTGTGCGAATGGATTCATACAAAAATGTATGAGATTAAAAGCGATTGCAGGGCATTACAGCTCCATGTCAATCCACATGCGCTGAGCCATTTTCTCAACCATGTTTAAAACACCTTGAACCGCTCCGAAAATTATACAAAGAGGCAGGATCACAGGTAAAAAGATTAGCCACTGAAGGGCCATTCCAAAATTGAACTTTTTAAAAATAGGTGCTTTCATAAGATCGGGGTTAGTTACACAGGACAAAAATGGGATTCACAAATTAACTATAATTTACTAATAATCAACACTAACATTAAATTGAACGTTTTATTGACATTAAAAATTTCAATAAATAATGTAATTATTTCGATGCTTATTGGTTACAAAGCAATTTTCGGTTTACAGCTACTTGTCAAAATAACCCTCGGTGTAGAAAAAAATTTGTTTATTTGTTATAGTAAAGCAAACCTACATCATTAAAATATGGCGTCTTCCGACATCATTCAATTATTACCCGATTCCATAGCCAATCAGATCGCCGCCGGAGAAGTTGTCCAGCGTCCTGCTTCGGTTGTGAAAGAACTCCTTGAGAATGCTATTGACGCCAAAGCCGGTAATATTCAGGTTATTTTACGTGAAGCAGGCAGAACATTAATTCAGATTATTGATGACGGATCCGGCATGTCAGAAACTGACGCAAGAATGTCTTTTGAACGTCATGCTACTTCAAAAATCCGTCAGTCCGAAGATTTATTCAGAATTCGTACCATGGGATTCCGTGGTGAAGCTTTGGCATCCATAGCCGCTATTGCCCAGGTAGAAATGCGTACCCGCCAGGCAGACAATGAACTTGGTACCTTAATAAAAATTGAAGGCTCAGAAATAAAAACACAGGAATCCGTTGCCTGCTTGCCGGGAACAAATCTTTGTGTTAAAAATCTTTTTTATAATGTTCCTGCAAGGCGTAATTTCCTGAAATCAAATTCGGTAGAAATGCGTCATATTCTGGATGAATTTCAAAGAATAGCGCTGGCACATCCGGAAGTTGGATTTAGTTTACACCATAACGATACCGAAGTTTTTAATCTGATTCCGGGAAAACTGGTTCGCCGGATCATTGATATTTATGGCCGGAATTATCGTGAGCAACTTGCCTTTTGTCAGGAAGATACTTCTTATATCAGCGTAAGGGGATACATCGGAAAACCGGAATTCGCTAAAAAAACCAGAGGCGAGCAATTCTTTTTTGTGAATGACCGCTACATAAAACATAATTATCTGCATCACGCAGTTACCAGTGCATTTGATGGAACGGTTCCGGAAGGCAGCCATCCGTTTTATGTTTTGTTTATAGAAATTGATCCTGCCCATATCGACATCAACATTCATCCTACAAAAACGGAAATTAAATTTGATGATGAGCGCTCGGTTTATGCCATTATTATGGCAGCTGTTAAAAAGGCGGTTGGTGTTTACAATCTTTCACAATCGATTGATTTTGAAGACAATATTAATTTTTTAAATCCTTCAAAATCGGATCAGAATCATGACAGCATACCTCGTACGGTAATGCCGGATTGGGCGGCACAATCGAGACATGCAGAAAATGGTCCATCAAAAACCAACCTTACGAATTGGAATAAATTATTTGAAGGGCTGCAAAATACGGACGACAGAAGCCGGGAACTTGCAGCTTTTGAAATGAATTCCACCACCGTTTCCCGGCCAACTTCTTACCAGGAACAGCCGATGACAATAGCCAGTAAGGTTAACCGGATGGCTTCGGAAGTAATTTCTGCGCCTGAAAGTGATGCGGTACTTTTCCAGCTTCACAACCGCTATATTCTTTCGCAGGTGAAGGATGGAATTATGCTGATCGATCAAAAAGCGGCTTACGAACGTATCTTGTATGAACGATATCGTAAAATGCTAACAAACCGTAATGGAGCTTGTCAGCAGCTTTTATTTCCAAAAACAATCCGTTTAACACATTCGGATATGCAGCTGGTGAATGAAACAAAAAAGGAAATTCGCAGCCTGGGTTTTGAGTTTGACGAATTCGGTGCGAATGAATTAATTATCCGTGGTATTCCTGCCGATTTGCCGGAAGAAAGCGAACAGGATCTTTTTGAAGAATTGGTTGAACAATTAAAACAAAGTTATTCAGACCTCAAATTGAACAAACCTGAAAGTTTATCACGCGCCCTGGCCCGCCGGTTTTCGGTACGTTATGCTGTAAAACTTTCATTTCTTGAAATTCATACTTTGATAGACCAGCTTTTTGCCTCAACTGATCCAAACAGAACGCCTAGCGGTGAAGCAATTATCGTTTTATTAACGATGGATAAGTTAAGCAGTATCTTTAAGGGATAAAGGAAACGAAAACGATCCTTAAAGAGTTATAGATTACGAACTTTTGATTTTGAAATTAGAATGTTACAAATAACACCGACGGTTAGAAATTTACTGATCCTGAATGTTCTGTTTTTTATTGTTGACGCATACATTTTACCAATCAGCAACAGATTAGCATTAATGCCAATTCTGTCGCCATATTTTATGCCTTATCAATTTGTTTCCTACATGTTTTTGCATGGCGGACTTGGGCATTTGTTCAGCAATATGTTCGGTTTATTTATGTTCGGACCTTTGCTGGAAAGAATGTGGGGGCCCAAGAAATTCTTGTTTTTTTACTTCTTTACAGGGATTGGCGCAGGATTACTTTTCTCCGGAATCGGGTATTATGAAAATACGCAACTGCTTAAATCTGTGCAGGTTTACGTTCAATATCCTACGCCGGACGGACTTGTTGACTTCATGAGTCACCATGCAAAAGGTTTTTATCAGGCCAATCTGGATTTTTTTAATGGTTTTGAAGAAAATCCTACCAATCCTTCGTATATTCAAAATAGTATTACTGCTGTCAAAAGCGTATATCAGGCAAGCATTGAAACACCAATGGTGGGTGCGTCAGGGGCAATTTTTGGTATTTTAATGGCGTTTGGAATGTTATTTCCAAATACGGAGCTTTTTATGCTCTTTATTCCATTTCCGATCAAAGCAAAATACTTTGTTGCGTGCTATGGATTATATGAACTCTACTCAGGAATACAAAATGCACAATCTGATAATGTTGCGCATTTTGCACACGTTGGAGGAATGCTATTTGCATATATATTGTTGCGTTATTGGGGCACACAAAGACAAAATTTTTATTGAAAGAAGAAGATGAGCAATATTGTTGACGACATTAAGAGAGAATTTGAGAAATCGGAGAATTCGCTCGTAAAAATTATTTTAATTAATACGGCCGTTTTTCTGGTATTGTTATTGGTAAAAATCATTTTTACACTTAGTCAGTCATCCAATATTTATAGCTGGATTATTGATATGCTTGAGCTTCCGGCATCGCCTCAGGAATTTATCCGAAAGCCCTGGACGCTCATTACTTATTTCTTCACACACGAAGATATCTTCCATATTTTATTCAATATGTTGTTTTTCTATTGGTTTGGTAAACTGATAGATGAATATCTTGGCGCAAAACGCGTTGTTGCCCTTTATTTTTTAGGTGGGATTACTGGTGGTTTAGTTTATATGCTGATCTATAACACGCTGCCATTCTTCCAGACTCAGGTTGAAAGTTCAACCATGTTAGGCGCTTCAGCAGCAGCTTTTTCAGTTGCAGTAGGCGCTTCAACTTTACTTCCTAACTATACGTTTAACCTTATTTTTCTAGGGCCGATACGTATTAAGTTTATTGCACTCTTTTATATAATACTATCGCTTGCACAAACGGTTGGACCAAATGCAGGTGGTAATTTAGCACATTTAGGTGGAGCATTGGTTGGGTATATTTTTATCAAACTGTTGCAAAACGGTACCGACCTGGGTAAACCTGTCTACGCTATTATGAACGGTTGGACCGGAATTTTCCGCAGACGTCCTTCGATGCAGGTTACTTATCGTGAAAAGCAGGTATACAGAAGTACCAGTGTGTATTCTTCTTCCTCGACTTCTTCTACCATAGAAATGCCTGATCAACATGAAATTGATACTATTTTAGATAAAATTTCTAAGTCGGGATACGAGAGCCTTACGAAAGAAGAAAAGCAAAAATTGTTCAAAGCAAGTCAGCAAAAATAAAAAGCAGGAGTCATCATCTATTTGCTTAATTTTGCGCATCTTTTAGTATTAAGGCCGATTACCAAAATCTGATTTTCAATAGCTTTCTATATGCTTATTACACCAGGAAAACTACTTGCTAAGATTGATTCTCCCGAGGATTTAAGAAAGCTTGACCGCACTCAACTTCCACAGGTTTGTAACGAGTTACGTCAATATATTATAGATAACGTTTCTGTTTATGGAGGTCATTTTGGTGCAAGCCTGGGTGTTGTAGAATTAACAGTAGCACTTCATTACGTATTCAACACGCCCGACGACCAGCTTGTCTGGGATGTGGGCCATCAGGCTTATGGCCATAAAATATTAACCGGACGCCGGGATAATTTTCATTCTAACCGTACTTATGGAGGTCTTTCGGGTTTTCCAAAACGCAAAGAAAGTATTTATGATGCTTTTGGTGTAGGCCATTCATCTACTTCAATTTCTTCTGCATTGGGTATGGCGGTGGCATCAGCTTTACAAAATCATCATGATCGTCAGCATATTGCTATCATTGGTGACGGTGCTATGACAGCCGGTCTGGCTTTCGAAGGCATGAATCATGCAGGAGCAACAGATTCAAATCTGCTGATTATTCTGAACGATAACTGCATGGCGATTGATCCCAACGTTGGTGCTTTGAAAGAATATCTGACTGATATTACGACCTCTCATACTTACAATAAGCTTAGAGACGAAGTTTGGAATATGCTGGGAAAAATGAGCAACTTTGGAAAAAGTGCTCAGGAAGTTGTTTCAAAAGTTGAAACAATGATGAAAACAGCAATTCTTCGTCAGAGCAATCTTTTTGAATCACTTGGTCTACGTTATTTTGGACCGATTGATGGAAATGATATCGGTCATCTAACAGAAGTTTTGAATGATTTGAAAAGTATCCCGGGACCCAAAATTTTGCACTGTTTAACAGTAAAGGGAAAAGGTTACGGCCCTGCTGAAAAAGATCAAACAAAATGGCATGCACCGGGAGTTTTTGATAAGATTACAGGAGAAATTAAGAAAAAAATCTACGATACGCCACAGCCTCCTAAATATCAGGATGTTTTTGGCAATACATTGGTTGAACTAGCAGAGAAAAATTTAAAAATTGTTGGTGTTACACCTGCGATGCCATCAGGATCTTCTTTGAATATCATGATGAAAGCAATGCCCGAGAGAGCTTTTGATGTAGGCATTGCAGAACAGCATGCGGTAACATTTTCTGCCGGTATGGCAACACGCGGTGAAGTAGTTTACTGTAACATTTATTCAACTTTCATGCAGCGGTCTTACGATCAGGTAGTACATGACGTTTGCATGCAGGAACTTCCTGTGATATTTTGTCTGGACAGAGCCGGTTTAGTAGGTGCTGACGGGCCGACGCATCATGGTGCTTATGATATTGCATTTATGCGTTGTGTTCCGAATATGATTGTTTGTTCGCCCATGAATGAACAGGAACTACGCAACCTGATGTATACTGCACAACTGGATGTCATACAAAAAGGCAGTCAGGCAATTACAATCAGATATCCCCGTGGAAATGGCGTGATGCCTGAATGGCAAACTCCTTTCGAAGAAATAAAAATAGGAAAAGGCAGGAAAATCAAAAATGGGGCAGACATCGCGGTTTTAACATTAGGACCGGTCGGAAATTATGTCGTAGATGCTTATTCTATTCTTGAAAAAGAAGGTATTGATGTAGCACATTATGATATGCGTTTTGTGAAACCTCTTGATGAAGCCATGCTTCATGAGATTTTTCATCTTTATGAACGCGTAATTACCGTAGAAGATGGTTGTCTGCAAGGAGGATTTGGAAGTGCTGTGCTGGAATTTATGATTGATAATGGATATAATTCCCGTGTTAAAAGACTTGGAATACCGGATTCACTTGTGGAGCACGGTGAACCTGCCGAATTACATCATGAGTGTGGATTTGATACGGAAGGCATTCTTGATGCAATACGTTCTCTAATGCATACAGGCGCAGCCGTTAGTTTCTAACTATAATTTAAAAATTTATAAACCTCTGAAAGTAGCTTCAAGGCTGTTTTAGAGGTTTTTTTTCATTTTCCCCAGTACTTCAAGCTTACTTTTTAGTTAAAGAAGTAAGAGATGAATTTCATCGTCGATATTGCGATGGAAATAAATTCAAAATAGAATTATGTAACTGAATTACAAATTCAAAATTTCTTTTTCAGATTCCGCAATAGAAGCAAGTTTGCTATTAAGATTATTGTAAGCTTCCAACATCTTCCGGCCTGCTTCGGTAAGTTCAGTTCCTCCACCGCTTTTGCCTCCTTTTTTTGCTATAACATAAGGCTCTTTTGCTTTCACATTCATGTCATCTACCATAGCCCAGGCTTTTTTATAGGACATTCCCATAGCTTTGGCTGCGTTTGAAATAGAACCGGACTCTTGGATATGTTTTAATAATTGAGCTCTTCCAAGGCCAAAAAACTTTTCTCCATCAAGATAAATCCAGTATCTAACACGTAGTTCTTTTACCGACTGCATACAATCCTAAAATTAGTTTGAATCCTTTAACTTCTGCAAATTAGTATAGTCATGAGAATTTTATCTATTATGAAGAACTTTTAAAAGACATTCACAGAAAGATTAGGTATTGATGAGCGCACAGATCGATTCTATGCGCTCATCACCGTTAATTATTATGGCTGATTAGTTAAACTTATACCATATGTTTTACTTGGTGCAGCGCCCATGTAGAAAACTAGTTCACCACCTGTCATTACATTTTTATGTGAAATGTAGGTGAAAGGATAAGGCTTTCCATTAAATTCGATTTTCTGGATATACTTATTTTGCTCGCTGTTGTTCTTCGTTATAATTGAAAATATTTTGCCGTTTTCCAAATGCAGTTTTGCCGAATCAAATAAGGGTGAACCAAAAACGTATTTTCCCTCCATCGGATTAACAGAATACATACCTAAAGCGCTGAAAGCATACCAGGCACTCATTTGTCCAACATCTTCGTTACCGCAGAGGCCGTTAGGTTTGGTAGTATAGAATTTCTGCACAACGTCACGCACCAGCTCAGCCGTTTTCCATGGCTCTCCCAGATAGTTATATAAATAGGTAATGTGATGGCTTGGTTCATTACCATGAGCATATTGTCCGATCAATCCGGAAACATCCGGAGCAGTACCTTTGCCTAATTCCGAAGACATGGTAAACAAGCTATCTAATCGTGTTTTAAAAGTCTTTTGCCCCCCAAGCTGTTGAATGAGCCCACGAACGTCCTGCGGGGCTAAAAAGAGGTATTGCCATGCATTACCTTCGGTATAATCAGAAGTAACAGGAACAGAATATAACGGATCGAATGGCCTACGGAATTTACCATCTGCAAAACGGCCATTGAAAAATCCGGCGGATTTATCGTAATACAGCTTGTATAACTGACCTCTCTTTGAAAAATATTCTGAGTCCGACTTCTTTCCAAGTGACATAGCTACTTTTGCTATCCCGGCATCTGCAATTGCATACTCCATTGCCCACGCGACAGATTCATGCATTTTGTCCGCAGGAATATAACTAAGCTTGTTCAGGTATTGAAGGCCCATTGAGTCTCTTTTAGCCGTACGTTTCATCGCTTTATAAAGTTGTTCTTTTTTCCCAGCGGGAATTAATCCCTTGCCAAATGCATCCGCTAAAATGATTATAGCCGGATTTCCAACCATACAATCCGTTTCGCTTCCTACCAATGGCCATACAGGCAAACGGCTCTGTTGTTGATCAATTGCCAGCATTGTCGATGCGATGTCATTAATCAAACTTGGTTTCACAATGGACATAAAAGGAGCCCAGCCGCGGTAGATATCCCATAGGGACATAGTTGTGTAGTTTTTAAAATCGGCGCTTTTGTACACCTTTTTGTCAGTTCCACGATAGTCGTTATTGGCATCATTAAACAAAGTTGGCCCTAGAAACATGTGAAATAAAGCTGTGTAAAAAACTTCCTTATGTGCTTGGTTTGTCGTTCCTACTTCGATTGCACCTAATGTTCTTTCCCATACCTGATCGGCTTTGTTCTGAAAGACTTCGAAATTACCATTAGCGGCCTCAGTATTCATATTAGCCAATGCATTTTCTTCGCTTACTGGAGAAATCGCAACTTTCAGCACCATATCCGGATTGCGTGTTGCATCGAAATATAAGACAGCTTTTGCATGTCCACTTTCAATCTCCCTGGAATTTTGAAGTGTGCTATCACTATAAAATGCCGCTTTGATAATTGGTTGTGATGTTCTGATCGAGAAATATAAGCGTTGATCCTTTGACCAGCCAGTAGAGAAACGGTAGCCAGTGAAGGTAGAATCGTTAACCTGTTTAATAAAAGTTTTTACAGGTTTATCCCAGTTCATTGCAAAACCCAGATCTACCAATATATGGGCATTATCCGTTTTGTCGTAATGATATTTATGAATACCGACCCGCTCGGTAGCCGTTAATTTGGCTTCAACCTTATATTTCTCCAGATAAACCTGATAAAATCCCGGATGACATATCTCCGTCTTTTTAGAAAATAACGAACCATAACCAGTAGCCGGCTTTTCGAACTTCATTGGATATAGTTGCACAGCACCATTTGCAGGAACAATCATGATGTCATTCAGGTCGCCAATTCCTGTTCCGCTAAGATGAGTGTGTGTGAAACCTAGAATTTCCTGGCTTAAATAGTTATATCCGGAACACCAATCCCAGCCATTGAATTTATCCCAGCTACGTCCAATTTGCGTTGGTCCTAACTGAACAGCTCCAAATGGAACATTGGCACCAACAAACACATGACCGTGTTCTTCGGATCCAATAAAAGGATTGACATAACTCGTTAAAGATTTATTTTGAGCTTTTATCGTTGCAGTAGCCGTAAAACTAAGGAGAATAGCAACGAATACTTGTTTAATTACATGCTTCATAAAAAAAAGGAAAATTATTGAGATCAGAGTGGCTGAAAATCGCCATTTCTGTGTGAATATAGCAAAGGTTTAGGTAAAGTGAGGTCTAAATATTGTTTAGACAATGACTGAAACCGTCGAAAATGTAAGCCAAAATAAGAACATGATTTTGAATCTTGGGGAGGCAAAAATAGTTCTGAAAATTGTTCTATAACAGAAATTTTGTATGATAAGTACAGTAAGAGACAGCTTCTGTTAAATGATAAGTTGGCGAGTATTAAATGGTATGTTTTATACTAATGCATCGTCTTAAAGGTGGATTATCCAGGTATCAGATTTCTTATTTATCAATCCATTAATCGTCATATTTTGGAGAACCTTTACCATATATGATAATGTGATAGGGAAGTATCTTACAAAAACAAGTAGCCAACTCATAGTTGGGCTTTAAGGAGCATTCGGACTAATATGTATAAAGACCCAGAAATTATTTACGGTTGCAATTTTACCGTTTGGAAGAAGCTATTCAGCACAAAAAAAGACCATCCTTTAGAGATGGTCTTTTTTTGTGTAATAGTATTGTGGCGGCTACCTACTTTACCAGGTTTGACCCAAGTATCATCGGCGGTTCCGGGCTTAACTTCTCTGTTCGGGATGGGAAGAGGTGAACACCGGGCCAATAGCCACCAACAAGATTTTCTGTTGGTTAATTTGTGACTTCGGGATGGAAACAGGTGAAGACTTCGCGTCTCGGCGAATCGTCGCACCGTCCAGGCCAATAGCCACCAACAAGCTCTTTGAGTGTGTACAATGATTGAATGATAGAGTGTTGGAATGATAGCGGTCCGCCGCTGCGGAATATTCTCTCATTCACTTATTCAAAATTCATTCATTGAATTTCATGTCATATTGGAAGCAAAAGAGAATGAGTTTTAAGATTTTTCTGTCTTTTAAGGGAAAGAAAATGAGCAAGCTGTTGGGTAATTAGTACTGCTCAGCTGAATGTATTTCTACACGTACACCTGCAGCCTATCAACGTCGTAGTCTACAACGACCCTTGTGTGGAAGATTCATCTTCGGGCTAGTTTCGCACTTAGATGCTTTCAGCGCTTATCTATTCCCCACATAGCTACTCGGCCATGCCCCTGGCGGGACAACCGATTCACCAGCGGTGGGTCCACCCCGGTCCTCTCGTACTAAGGGCAGCCCCCGTCAATCTTCCTACGCCCACCACAGATAGGGACCGAACTGTCTCACGACGTTCTGAACCCAGCTCGCGTGCCACTTTAATCGGCGAACAGCCGAACCCTTGGGACCTTCTCCAGCCCCAGGATGTGACGAGCCGACATCGAGGTGCCAAACCTCCCCGTCGATGTGAGCTCTTGGGGGAGATCAGCCTGTTATCCCCGGCGTACCTTTTATCCTTTGAGCGATGGCCCTTCCATACAGAACCACCGGATCACTATACCCTGGTTTCCCACCTGCTCGACCCGTCGGTCTCACAGTCAAGCCTGCTTGTACTATTGCACTCCACACACGGTTACCAAGCGTGTTGAGCAGACCTTTGGAAGCCTCCGTTACACTTTTGGAGGCGACCACCCCAGTCAAACTACCCACCATGCACGGTCCTGCTCATTGAGCAGTTAGATCCCAGGCCAGCGAAGGGTGGTATTTCAACGTTGGCTCCACGATGCCTGGCGACACCGCTTCAAAGCCTCCCACCTATCCTACACATCCCTGACCCGAAAACAATGCAAAGCTATAGTAAAGGTGCACGGGGTCTTTCCGTCCCGTGGCGGGTAAGCGGCATCTTCACCGCTACTACAATTTCACCGAGCTCACGGCCGAGACAGTGCCCAGATCGTTACACCATTCGTGCAGGTCGGAACTTACCCGACAAGGAATTTCGCTACCTTAGGACCGTTATAGTTACGGCCGCCGTTTACTGGGGCTTCGATTCAATGCTTTACCTTGCGGCTGACATCCCCTCTTAACCTTCCAGCACCGGGCAGGTGTCAGGCCCTATACGTCAACTTGCGTTTTGGCAGAGCCCTGTGTTTTTGCTAAACAGTCGCCTGGGCCATTTCTCTGCGGCCTCTCTTGCGAGGAGGCTCCCCTTCTCCCGAAGTTACAGGGTTAATTTGCCGAGTTCCTTAGCCGTGATTCACTCGAGCACCTTAGAATATTCTTCTCGACTACCTGTGTCGGTTTACGGTACGGGCTGCATTCAGCTGGCGTTTCAAAAGCTTTTCTTGGAAGCGTTTTCGTATGTTCGCTTCGCCCGTAGGCTCTGCTCAACGCACTATTCCGTCAGTACGTACATACCACAATACTCCGTCACTCTTTCACACTGAACGCAGGGGCAGGAATATTAACCTGCTGTCCATCGGTAATCGCCGCTCGGCTATACCTTAGGCCCCGCCTAACCCTCCGTTGATTAGCATAGCGGAGGAATCCTTAGTCTTTCGGTGTGCGGATTTCTCATCCGCATTATCGTTACTTATGCCTACATTTGCTTTTCTCACCAGTCCAGCCCGGCTTACGCCAAACCTTCACCCCTGTGAGAATGCTCCCCTACCGATCGTAATAAATTACTATCGCATAGCTTCGGTAATATGCTTGATGCCCGTTTATTATCGATGCCCGCCCCGCTCGACCAGTGAGCTGTTACGCACTCTTTAAATGTATAGCTGCTTCCAAGCTAACATCCTGGCTGTCTCTGCAGTCGGACCCCCTTAGTTCAACTTAGCATATATTTTGGGACCTTAGCTGATGCTCTGGGTTGTTCCCCTCTCGGACTGGGACCTTAGCACCCCAGCCCTCACTGCCGTGTATATCATAGCCCATTCGGAGTTTGTCAGAGTTTGGTAGGATTTGACTCCCCCTAGCCCTATCAGTAGCTCTACCTGACCATGACTCAACCACGACGCTGTTCCTAAAAACATTTCGGGGAGTACGAGCTATTTCTCAGTTTGATTGGCCTTTCACCCCTACCCTCAGTTCATCCGAAAACTTTTCAACGTTTACCGGTTCGGTCCTCCACGATGTGTTACCAGCGCTTCAACCTGACCAAGGGTAGATCACCAAGTTTCGCGTCTACAGCCACTGACTAATCGCCCATTTCAGACTCGCTTTCGCTTCGGCTCCTTCATTTCAATGAATTAACCTC